>DASTIG010000228.1:0-4339 GCA_035717785.1 Candidatus Limnocylindrales bacterium | reverse complement strand
GGTCCCGACGGGCCGCCCTTCCTCGCTCCCGTCGGCAGGCGCCACGATGAGCTGCCAGGTCGCATCCGAGTAGTAACGCACGAACGCGACCGTCGTTCCATCGGGAGAGAACACGCCACCAGTTTCGGCGCGCGTGCCGTTGGGCACCGGGAATCGATGCTCCGCCCGGGTCCGAGGATCGAGGATGAAGCCCCGTGGCTCTCCCGTCCCCGTGTACCTGGTGAACGAGATCAGCGACCCGTCCGGCGAGACCGTCGGGCCCTGGTAGTCGAATCTGTTGATGGCGGGCGTTGTTGACAGCTGGCGTCGCTCGCCCGTCCCATCCGCCGGGATCGCGAAGATCCCGGGACTGGCGCCTTCGAGGCGGTAGACGATCTCGTTGCCATCCGGCGGCAGCCATGTCGGGAAATGAGCGTATCCGGTGCCGACGAGCTTCCTCGGTTCACCGCGGTCGACCTCGACGACCCAGAGGGCTGCTTCGGCCATATAGACGATTCGATCACCGCTCGGGGACCAATCCCACCACTCGAGATCCTGGACGGGTGGGGTGAGCGCGCGACGGCCCGATCCGGTGGCGTCGGCCACCATCAACGTGAGTACCGCCGGTTGGGTCAGCGGCCCATCGGACCGGGCGAAGACGATCTTGGTCCCGTCCCGCGAGAAGGTCGGCGAGAAGTCGAAGCCGTCGCCGATCGAGATGATCCGAGACTCCTGCGTCGTCCGGTCGATGAGGTAGAGATTCCCATCGGCGCTCGTCACGAGATTCCCGTTGCGCGCCAGCCCGAACGGCGGCGGGAGCCGCTGTTGCGAGCCGGCAGCCAGGATCGCGATGGCGAGCAGGAGGAGGATGAGCGCTGCAACGAGCAGCAGCCGGCCGGGCCGCGGCACCGTAAACAGGCGCGGGCGGAAAGTCGTATCCACGGGGAGCCACCTTTCAAGGCTCGACCATGCCGGCCGCTGGCGCGTGACCCTGGTGGCCTGCAGCACCTCGTCGAGATGGTCAGGCACCCTGAAGTCCGCGTCCTCATGGAGCCAGGACGACATGACGCGGTCGAGGCGATCGTTGGTCGTCATGCCGGTCGGCCCTCCACGAGATCGCCCTGGAGACGTGAGTCGGCGTCGAGCGCCGCCCGCATCTCGCCGAGGGCGCGGTGCAACCGCGACTTAGCGGTCCCCAGGGGGATCCCCAGGGTCGCCGCCACGGCCGGCAACGGAAGGTCGAGGTAGTGATGGAGGACGATGACGGCTCGCATCTCCGGTTCGAGCCGGAGGAAGCCGCGTTCGAGTCGGTCACGGTCGTCGACGATCGAAACGTCGTCGACGATGGAAGGAACGGCGATCGGTGTGAGCTCGACGTCGAGCCTGTGGCGTCTCAGCCGTCGCGCCTCATCGATACAGGCGTGGACGAGCAGTCGATGCAGCCACGCATCGAAGCGATCGGGGTCGCGCAGCGTGGGCAGATCACGCCAGGCCCGGACGAGTGCGTTCTGCACGGCGTCCTTGGCCTGTTCGATATCCCGCAGCATGAGCCAGGCGGCCGCATCCAGACGGGAGATCGCGGCGCCTGCCAGCTCGGAGAAGGCGTCATGATCGCCCCTCCGCGCTCGCTCCACGAGGTCTCGCTGCATCACGCCCCTCGGCGGTGGCGCGACCGACGTGGCCGCGCTCGTCGAGTATGGCGAGGCGACATCCCGAAACCGTTCCGTCTCGGGCCTCGCGGCTCCAGAACTGGCGGCCCTGAGCCGGCGACCTAGCGTCGCTAGACTCCCTCGGATGCGGATCGGCGTCACGCTGCCCCTGGCCGAAGGCGACGTCGCCGGCGGCTCGGTCCCAACCTTCCGGGACACCCTCGGCTTCGCTCGGCATGCCGAGTCGGCCGGGCTGGACTCGATCTGGGTGTTCGACCACCTGCTGTTCCGGGATCCCGGTGGACCTGACGAGGGCATCCGTGAGGCCTGGACGACGCTCGCAGCGCTCGCCCCAGCGGTCCCACGGGTCGAGCTCGGCTCACTCGTGATGTGCTCCTCCTTCCGGAACCCGGCCCTCATGGCGAAGATGGCGGCGACCCTGGACGACCTGTCGGGCGGCCGCGTCATCCTCGGCCTCGGATCCGGTTGGCACGACCCGGAGTACGAAGCCTTCGGCTATCCGATCGACCACCGAGTGGGGCGGTTCGCCGAAGACCTCGAGGTCGCCGCGCGGCTGCTGCGCGGCGAGACCGTCTCGATGGTTGGGCGGTGGCGCACGATGACGCGCGCCGCCCTCGTCCCGCCACCGGCACGCGCCGTCCCGATCCTCGTCGCTGCCGAAGGCCCGCGCATGCTCGCATTGACCGCAACCTGGGCGGACGCGTGGAACGCGGCGTGGTTCGGCGCGGGCGACGCCCGCCTGCGGGCGCTGCTCGCCGGCCTCGATGCGGCCTGCGCGGAGGCCGGACGCGACCCTGCGACGCTCAGGCGAACTGTCGGCATCCGGCTGCATGACCCGGGCGCGGGCCACGACGATCGCGCGGGCCTGGCTGTCGACGCCGATGGGCTGGCCGGCCTCTTCGACGACCTCGCCGCGCTCGGCATCGACGATGCGATCGTCTGGTCGCGGTCGAAATCGGCGGCGGCGCTCGACCGCATCGCCGACGCCCGCAGGCGGCACTTGGGTCAGGCCGGATGAGGGCGCGTCGCTCGGCTACGATGCGATGGTGAAGCTGCAGGAGGCCGACGCCAAGACCCTTCTAGTCTCCCAAGGGCTGCCGGTCCCCGACTGGGCCGTGGCGCACACCGCCGCTGAGGCACGAGCTGCAGCCGACCACTTCCTGTCGCAGGGCTCGGGGAAGGTCGTGGTCAAGGCGCAAGTCCTCGTCGGCGGGCGCGGCAAGGCCGGCGGGGTGAAGCTCGCCGGTTCGCCCGAAGAGGCAGCGGCCGTCGCCGACCAGATCCTCGGCATGGACATCAAGGGGATGACGGTCCGCAAGGTCCTGGTCGGACCGGCAGCGGACATCGTCAAGGAGTTCTACCTGGCGGCGCTCGTCGACCGGGCGGAGCGCCGGATCCTCGTCATGGGCTCGGCCGAGGGCGGGGTCGAGATCGAACACGTGGCGGAGACGAACCCGGACGCCATCGTCCGGCGCCATGCCGATCCGCAGCTCGGCCTGCTCGATTTCCAGGCGCGCGAACTGGTCTTCGCCATGGGCCTCGGCTATCACCTCAAGGCGGCCGTCGCGATCACCAAGGGCCTCGTGCGGACGATGACGGCCTACGACGCCGATCTCGTCGAGATCAATCCCCTGGCGATCGTCAGCGAGCCGGGCGCCAAACCCGGTGACGCCCCGGTCGAGCGACTGGTCTGCCTCGACGCGAAGGTCACGCTCGACGACTCGGCACTGAGCCGCCATCCCGGCCTCGAAGACCTGCGAGACCCCGACGAGGAAGCACCGGAGGACCGCGAGGCGCGCGAGGCCGGGTTGACATTCATCAAGCTCGACGGCTCGATCGGCTGCATGGTCAACGGCGCCGGCCTGGCCATGACGACGATGGATCTCGTCAAGCGTGCGGGTGGAGAGCCAGCGAACTTCCTGGACATCGGCGGCGGCGCACGCGCCGACAAGGTCGCCCATGCGATGCAGCTGATCCTGTCCGACCCGAAGGTCGACGCGATCCTCGTCAACATCTTCGGCGGGATCACCCGCGGCGATGAGGTCGCCCGTGGCCTCATCGAGGCACGTGCCCAGCAGACCCGCGATGTCCCGATGGTGGTCCGGATCGTCGGGACGAACGCGGCGGAGGCAGCCGCCCTGCTCGAGGAGGCGCACTTCCAGACGGCCGCGTCGCTCGACGAGGCGGCCGCCAAGGCCGTCGCTGCCGCCCGTGGCGCGGAGGCCCCGGCGTGAGCATCCTCGTCGGATCGGAGACGCGGCTGGTCGTGCAAGGCATCACAGGGCGGGAGGGTGAGTTCCACGCACGAGCCTGCCAGGCGTACGGCACGAACGTGGTCGCGGGTGTGACCCCGGGCAAGGGCGGTCAGGTCGTCCTGGATGGGACCGTGCCGGTCTTCGACACGGTCGCCGAGGCCGTCCGCGAGACGGGGGCGAACGCCTCGCTGATCTTCGTCCCGGCCGCCGGCGCCCCGGACGCCGTGATGGAGGCCGCGGTGGCCGGCATCGCCACGATCTTCTGCATCACCGAGGGTATCCCGGCGCTCGACATGATCCCGACCGTCGAGGTGGTCCGCAGTCACGGCGCCCGCCTGATCGGGCCGAACTGTCCAGGCGCCACGTCGCCGGGCCGGGCCAAGGTGGGCATCATTCCGGGCTCGATCCACCGTGAAGGCCGAGTCGGTGTCGTCA
>DASTIG010000227.1:0-8229 GCA_035717785.1 Candidatus Limnocylindrales bacterium | reverse complement strand
CTCGATGGGCCGGCTCCCGGACTCAACGTGCCCTTGATGACGGGTGTCGTCCTGGGTCTTGCGTGGATCGTCCGCCGACCGGGTCGCGCGCCAGATCCGCTCGATGCATGGCTGCCGCTCACGGCCATGGTCCTCGCCACGTTCGTGGCGATCCGCGCCGACCCGTTCGTGGCATTGCTCGACCTGGTCGGGGCTGCGGCATTCACCGGTGCGTCGGTCGTCGCGTTCTCCGGTCTCGCAGTCACACGCCGATCCCTGAGCGCGATCCTCGCGATGGGCGTCTGGGTCGTCGAGTCGACGTTGGCGGGCACCGCCCGGTTGCTGCGGGCCGCACGCCCGCGGCCGGGAGAGGCCATGCCGCGGAGGCCGGTCTGGATGGGGTCGGTGCTCCGTGGGCTTGTCCTGGCCATCCCTCTCGTGATGATCTTCGCGGGCCTATTCGCGTCCGCCGATCCGATCTTCCGGCGCGGCATGGACGACCTGCTCGGTTTCCGCATCGACCTCGGGGACCTGCCCGGTCGCCTCATCTTCGTGACATCGGTCGCGTGGCTGGCCGGCGGCCTGCTCGCGATCTCGACGCGCGGGATCCCGGCGATGGAGGGCGCCTCGCTCGGTGCAGCGTCGCAGTCGGCGGGTGTTCGCATCGTCAGGTCATTGGGGACCACCGAGGCGCTCGTCGTCCTCGTCGCCGTCGATCTGATCGTCGGCTTGTTCGTCGCGCTGCAGCTGGCGTACCTGTTCGGCGGGCTCGACACGCTGGCGGCCGCGGGGATGACCTACAGCTCGTACGCCAGGCGAGGGTACTTCGAGCTCGTCGCGGCGGCCGCCCTCTCCGGCGGGATCCTGGTCGTCCTCGAGTACCAGGTGCTCGAGCGGACCCGGGCATACATGGCGCTGGCGATCGGGCTTGTCGGGCTGACGCTCGTCGTGCTCGCATCGGCAGTGCTGCGCCTGCAGCTGTATCAGGACGCCTACGGGTGGACGGAGCTGCGCCTGTACGTCGCGGTCTCGATCGCCGCGATGGCGGCGACGCTGGCGACGATGGCCGCCTTCCTTGCGACCGACCGAACCCGCTGGCTCGGCCATGCGATGGCGGTCATCGGGGTCGTAGCGCTCGTCGGCCTGAACGTCCTCGCGCCCGCCGCGTTCGTGGCCGAGCGCAACCTCGAGAGGGTCATCGACCCGAGCCTGGTCCCGCCCGACGGTGAGGTCGCGCTCGATGCCGACTACCTGGGCGTCCTCCCGGACGACGCGATCCCGGCCCTCGTCGCCGCCCTGCCACGCCTCCCGGAGGTCGAGGCCGGCAGGATCCGGCGGCTGCTCGTCGAGCGGCGAACCGAGCTGGATGCGCTCCCGCCGTACGACGGGCCGTTCGCCTGGAACTTCGGTCGTGAACGCGCGTGGGACGCGCTCGAGACGGTCCGCTGATCGGCTGACCTACACTCCGGGCATGGCCATCGACCTGCCGGTCGCCCCACCGATCGAGCCGATGCTGGCGAAAGCCGTCGACCGTCTGCCCGATGGCGATGGTTGGCTCTTCGAGCCCAAGTGGGACGGCTTCCGCGCGATCGTGTTCCGCGACGGCGACGAGGTGTACACGCAGTCGCGCGACCTCAAGCCCCTCGACCGCTACTTCCCCGAACTCGCCGATCCGCTGCGGGCCGCCCTGCCGGAACGCTGCATCCTCGACGGCGAGATCGTCATCGCGCGCGACGGGGCGCTCGATTTCGAGGCGCTGCTCCTGCGCATCCATCCGGCCGCGTCGCGCGTGAACATGCTGGCCGCGGAGTCGCCGGCCAGCTTCGTCGCGTGGGACCTCCTCGCGCTGGGCGATGAGGACCTGCGCGAGGTGCCCCAAGCGGAGCGGCGCACGCGGCTGGAGACCGTGCTGGCGGGCGTCAAGCCGCCCGTCCATCTCACGCCGGCCACCACGGACCGCTCGACCGCCGCCGACTGGTTCGATCGTTTCGAGGGGGCCGGGCTCGACGGTGTCATCGCCAAACGTGCCGATGCGCCGTATCAGCCGGGCAAGCGCGCGATGCTCAAGATCAAGCACCAGCGCACCGCCGATTGCGTGGTCGCCGGCTTTCGGTGGCACAAGAACGGGCCGGGCACGCACGTCGGGTCGCTGCTGCTCGGCCTGTACGACGACGCCGGCAAGCTCAACCACGTCGGGATCACGTCATCGTTCACGTGGGACCGTCGGGCCGAGCTGGCCGAGGAGCTCGCGCCGCTCCGGGTGAACGCGGTCGAGGGCCATCCGTGGCGGGAATGGGCGGAATGGGCTGGCTGGGGCGACGCGGAGGCGTCGGGGCAGCGACTGCCCGGGGCGACCTCGCGCTGGAACCGGGGCAAGGACCTGTCCTGGGAGCCGCTCCGCGCCGAGCGAGTCGTCGAGGTCGCCTACGACCATCTTCAGGGCAACCGGTTCCGTCACGCGACGACGTTCAAGCGCTGGCGCCCGGACAAACCACCCGAGGCGTGCCGGTACGACCAGCTCGAAACGACCGCGCCCTTCGAGCTCGAGACGATCTTCGGCAGCTGATGGACGCCTGCGGCTGCGACGATCGCTTCTCGATCTTCGACCGGGCATCGGCCGAGGCGGACATGCAGAGGTATCGCCGCAACGGGCCGGATCGGACGACCCGCCTCCTGCTCGACATGATCCGCGCTCGCGGCGTTCGAAACGCCAGCGTGTTGGACATCGGCGGCGGGATCGGTGTCGTCGACCACGAGCTGCTCAAGGACGGCGCGGCACGGGCCGTGCTCGTGGATGCATCCGAGCCGTCGCTCGACGCCGCTCGAGAGGAGGGCCGGCGACGGAGCGACCTCGATCGGCTCGAGACCGTCCACGGGGACTTCGTGACGCAGGCATCGGCGATCGCGCCCACGGACATCGTCACCCTCGACCGCGTCGTGTGCTGCTACCCGGACATGCCATCGCTGGTGCGCCTGTCGGCGACGCGGGCGCGCGCCGTGTACGGGTTCGTCCTGCCGCGGGATCGCGCGATCATCCGCTGGGGCCTGCGCCTGATGAATGTCTGGTTCCGGGTCCGCGGCATGACCTACCGTGCCTTCGCCCATCCGAACGACCGCATCGATGCGATCGTCGAGGAGTCGGGCTTGCGAGCCAGGTCGGAAGCCCGCACGTTCTTCTGGCGGGTCGTGCTCTACGAGCGCCAGCCAGCCCGATCCTGAGCGAGACGTGACCTTCGGCCGCTGATTCACGGTGCGCGGGCGCCCCGCTGACGCTGCCGCTCACTGACGACTGGGACCTTCGTCCCATGGTGGGCCATTCGGTGCGCGTGCCTAAAGTCGGGCATTCGAGGAGCCACCCACCCGAGGCATCGTCAAGCATTGTTCGGCACACGCGGGCGACCGCCACGGCCCGTGCTTCTGATCCTGGTCTACGGCGCGTTCCTGGCGATCGTCGGGGCTGCCGCGACGGCCCAGTCCTTCCTCGTAGGGGCGCACTTCTCGACCGCGACCCTTACCAGTCTGGTCGGAAGCGATGCGGCAACGATCCGGGCGTTCGTGAACGCCTACGTACAGCCTGGCGTCCTGTCCGGGGCGGCGACACCATCACCGGCAGACGTCGCGCGCCTCGAGGCGCAGCTCGCGACGCTGCCGCGCGCGGGCGAGATCCTCCGCGTCGAGCTGCGACGGCCGGACGGTACGATCGTGGCCGCGAGCGACCCGGGCCTCAATGACGTGGCGACCCCGCCCTCCAGCGAGTTCGACCTCGCGCGCGGTGGGACCGCCCAGGCGGCTATGGGCCCCGCCGCTGAGTCCGGTGCTGGTCCTGCAGACTTCGCGTCGCCGATGATCCTGCGGGAGTTTCTGCCGCTCAAGGTGGGCGGCGAAGTCCTCGGCGTCGTGGGAGTCTGGCGGGACGCCGTCCCGATCCTCGACCGACTCGACCAGATGCGGCGCGAGATCGTGATCGTGACGCTCACGGCCGGTCTCGTGGCGGCCGGCCTCTTGTTCCTCGTCTTCCGCTCGGCGCAGCTCCGGCTGACTCGCCAGACGGCGGCCCTCCTCGAATCGACCCGCCGCGACCCGCTGACCGAGACCCTCAACCACGGCGCCCTCGTGGCGTGGCTGGCCGAGCAGATCGAAGGGGCGCGCCACGAGGTCAGGCCGCTCGGGATCGCGTTGATCGACCTCGACAACTTCCGGCTGCTCAACGACAACCATGGCCACGAAGCCGGTGATCAGGCGTTGCTCGCGGTCGCAGCGACGCTTCGGCAGCACATCCCTGACGGCATCGAGATGGGCCGCTACGGCCCCGACGAGTTCCTGCTCGTCGCCTCACCGACCGTCGTCGCCGATCTTGAGCCGGTCGTCGACCGCGTTCGGACCAGCCTGGTGGACCTCAGCCTCCGGTTCGCCGAGACCGAGCGGCTGCCCATCACGGTCAGCGTCGGTATCGCGACCTTCCCCGATCACGGCACATCCGTGACGACGCTGCTCGCGGGCGTGGTGCGGGTGCTCGAGGAGGCGAAGGCCAGCGGAGGGGACACCGTCCGCCACGCCGCCGATCGCTCGGAGGACGACGCCGCGGCCAGCACCAGCTTCGATGTCCTGCAGGGGCTGGTCATCGCGGTCGACACCAAGGACCGGTATACCAAGCGCCACTCCGAGGACGTGGCCCGGTATGCGACGTTCCTCGCGCGGCGTATCGACATGCCGGTGGACGAGATCCGGACCCTGGCCGTCGCGGGGCTGCTGCACGATATCGGGAAGATCGGTATCCCGGACGGGATCCTGCGCAAGCCGGGCCAGCTGACCGAAGCCGAGTACGCCATCGTCAAGCAGCACGTCGCACTCGGCGACATGATCGTTCGCGACCTGCCGGACGTCGGTGTGGTCCGGGCTGGCATCCGGCATCACCACGAACGGTGGGACGGGCAGGGCTACCTCGATCGCCTCGAGGGCGAGGCCATCCCGCTCATCGCGCGGATCCTGGCCGTGGCCGACGCCTTCTCGGCGATGACGACGACGCGCCCCTACCGCAAGGCACTCGACGTTCGAGAGGCCCTCGTGCGACTCGGTGACGCCGCCGGGACGCAGCTCGAGGAGCGCCTCGTCATCGCGTTCATCGATGGCATCGAGCACGACGCCGATCCGCCGCTGCCCGGGGAGGCCGGCACCGAGCATGGCGCGCTGTGGAACCCGCGGAGGCGGGTCGCATGAGGACCTTCGGCCGGCTGGTCGCCGCGCTCACGTTCACGGCCATGGTGATTGCGTTGACGACGCCGGTCACGAGGGCCGGGCTGCTGGTGACGGCCATGGACGATACCTACAGCGCCGTCGGCGACCAGCCGCTGTCAGTGAGCGCAGCGGCCGGTGTCCTGGACAACGACTCCGGTATAGGCCTCACGGCGGCGAAGCGAACCGATCCCGCGCACGGGACCGTGACTGTCGGAAGCAACGGCAGCTTCACCTACCAGCCGGCCGCGGGCTATGTCGGTGACGATTCGTTCACGTACGACGCTCGCGTTCTGAACCTAGGCATCCTCGTCACGGACACAGCAACCGTCGATCTGACCGTGACAGCCCCGACACCGACGGCGACGCCCGTTCCCACGCCGGCGCCCACCCCGGCACCCACGCCGGCGCCGACTCCGAAGCCCACTCCGACACCGGCCCCGACCGTGCCACCGATACCGACCGTGACGCTGCCGCCGGCGCCCACGATCGGGCCACTCCCCACCGTTCGGCCGCTGCCGACGCTGCCATCGCTTCCGTCCGCCTCGCCGATCGCCTCGGCGCGGCCCACGCCGACTCCGACCCCGGGACCCTCTGCGTCGAGTGCGCCTCGACCTTCATCCGATACCGCGCCGTCGGAGTCACCATCGATCGGGGTCGGTCAGATCGATTTCGGGGGCGGTGGCACGAGCGCTCGACCTGGGACCGGCGATCCCTCCGCCCCGGTCCGCCCCGCGCCCGCCGCGCCGGTCGACCTGTTTGTCGTCCCGGGCGCAGGCGCCGGAGACGGACTCGAACTGGACGCATCGTCCACTTCGTTCGCCGGTTTCGAATGGGCCGTCCCCGCGCTGGTCCTGACCGTGCCCGGGATCCTCATCGTGATCGCCGTGGTGGTCCAGGCGATGATCGGGCTGGCCTGGCTGCCGGTCGCCCGCCGCTCGCTGGACAACGATCGGCGCCGTCGTCGTCCGGGTCCCGCCGCAGTCAGCTCCCGCTGACCTTCTTGCGCGGAGCGCGCTCCAGCTGGCCGGCCCGATCCGGCCACTCGTAGCCCGCCCACGGGTCGTAGTCCGGATCCAGTTTCTCCTGTGGAGGTCGATCTCCCTCGGGCACGTGAGTCAGGTTCACCCGCACCCGATACCATAGCGACGAGCGGCCTCGCATCCCGTCGACCAGGACGTCCGCGGGCTCGAGCGCTTGGGCGGCCTTCGGATGACGTGACTTCCAGCGATCGAACCCCTCGAGCGCCTCGGCCTTCGATGCGGCGCGCGAGATCTCGATCACCGGGACGTTGGTGCGGCGCCGGCCGGTCGGCGTCGGGCGGGATCCCTCCCATTCTGTCGGGAGACCGGCGTTCCGATCGCCCGCCGCGACGGCCGCCGCCCGCTCTGCGGCGACTTCCGGCGGCGGTCCGCCGGCCTCGCCCCGTCCGCTCTCGTACTCGGTATCGGGCCTGCGCTTGCGGGACGGCTGGACCCGCGGCGGCTCACCGGCCTGTTTCGCGTAGTTCGGCGGCCACGGCGCGTCGCCCTCCCCTTCCGCCTCGTGCTTCGCCGACAGCTCGAGGAGGGCATCCAGGGAGCCGACGGCGTCGTCGATCCCGGCGCCCGGGTCGCCGATGGCTGCAAACCGCGCCGGCACCGTGGCGATCGTGAACGCCTCGGCCTCGCAGGTCGGCACCTCCTCCCAGGACATGGGCATCGAGACCCGCGCGTCGGGCAGCGGCCGCACCGAATACGCCGATGCGACCGTGCGGTCCTTGGCGTTCTGGTTGTAGTCGAGGAACACGCCCTGGCGTTCCTCTTTCCACCACTTGGACGTCGCCTTGCCAGGCATCCGCCGCTCGACGTCGCGGGCGAGGGCCAGCGCGGCACGTCTGACCTCGGGATACGTCCAGCGGCGCTCGACGCGCACGT
Source organism: Candidatus Limnocylindrales bacterium (assembly GCA_035717785.1). Lineage (GTDB taxonomy): Bacteria > Chloroflexota > Limnocylindria > Limnocylindrales > CSP1-4 > SPCO01. The sequence goes on along the minus strand of DASTIG010000227.1, from coordinate 1,102 downwards.
TGATGTGGATGCCGCGCGAGCCGGAGGTCTTCGGCCAGCCGACCAACCCGACGTCCGTCAGCGCGTCGCGGCACGCCATCGCCACGTCGCGGATCTGCGGCCATTCGATGCCCGGAACCGGGTCGAGATCGACCCGCAGCTCGTCGGGATGATCGAGGTCGTCGGCGCGGACGGGATGCGGGTTGAGATCGATGCAGCCGAGGTTCACGACCCAGATCAACGCCGCCGCCTCGTCCACGACGATCTCGTCGGCGGTCCGGCCGGACGGGAACGTCAGCTCGGCCGTCCTGATCCAGTCGGGCGTGTTGTCCGGTGCCCGCTTCTGGAAGAACGGTTCCTTGGTGATCCCGTCGACGAATCGCTTGAGGGCCATCGGGCGCCCGCGGATGCCGGTCAGCGCGCCGTCGGCGACAGCAAGGTAGTACTGCACCAGGTCGAGCTTCGTGTATCCAGTGTCCGGGAAGTACACCTTCTGTGGGTTGGAGATCGACACCTCGCGACCGCCGATCTCGAGGATCTCCTTGGGTGTCGGCATAGGGAAACGATACGCTCGACAGCCATCCCGCCGCGTTGGATGATGCCCGGGCTCGGGCGCGACGCTGTCGATTCGGGTGCCGGCCGTTCGTCGTACGGGTGATGGTCACCGACCGAGGCCAGGAGCCACCAGGAGGCACGACATGCGCTACGCGATCCTCATCTACGACACCGAGACTGCGAACCCATCGCCCGAACCGCCGGATCCCGAGATCCTCGGCGAGGTCATGTCCGCGTACAGCGGCTACACCCAGATGCTCAAGGACCGCGGGGCCTACCTGGGCGGCGAGGCCCTCCAGCCCAATCCGACCGCGACGACCGTGCGGCTCAAGGACGGCCAGACCGTCACGACCGACGGCCCGTTCGCTGAGACCAAGGAGGGTCTTGGCGGCTTCTACCTGATCGAGGCCAAGGATCTCGACGAGGCCTTGGCGCTTGCCGCGCAGTGCCCGGGCATCCGTGCAGGGACCATCGAGGTCCGGCCGGTCTGGGAGACCGCCGGGTCTGAACAGGATCAGGCACCGGTCGGGGCGACCGCGGGCTGAACCTCGACACCGCCGCCACCCAC
>DASTIG010000226.1:0-68643 GCA_035717785.1 Candidatus Limnocylindrales bacterium | reverse complement strand
GATCGTCGAGCTGATCCGTGCCGGCACGCTCGATGCGGAGCTGGCGGCGACCCTCTGGGTCCTGATCGAAAGCCGCGTCCCGCTGGTGGTCGCGGCACGGGCCGGGGGTGCCGGCAAGACGACGCTCCTCGACACCCTGATGGTGTTCCTCCCGCCCTGTGTCCGGACGATGGAGCTGGCCGGCGCGATGGAGACGTTCGACTGGCTCCCACAGGCTCCTGAGCTGGGCTGGCGACGCACCCCCACGCCGGAGGCGATCGCCGCACGGGTCACGGGCGGCCAGCCGCCTCCGATCACACCCGACAACACGGTCCTCCTGATCCCGGAGCTGTCCGACCACCTGCCGTCCTACACCTGGGGCGCGGAGGCCCGCATCGCCATCCGGGCGGTGGCGATCGGTTACGGGCTGGCCGCGACGATCCACGCCGATTCGCTCGAGGAGGTCTTCGGCGAGCTCCGCCGCCCGCCCGTGAGCCTCGGCGACGACGAGCTGTCTCGGCTCGGCATCGTGCTCGTCCTGCGACCGGTCGGGGACGGGCTGCGCCGGGTCGTTGCCGCCCACTACGTCCGCCCCGTCGCGCGCGACGAGCACGGGCACGTCCAGCGGCTCGGGCCGGCTGTGCTGGCCACCTGGGACCCCGACGGCGACCGGTTCGAGCACTTCGGCTGGGGCATCATCCCCGAGCTCGCGCAGCGGGTCGAGCGGCGCCCGGGCGACTTCGAAGTCGATGTCGATCGTCGCCGCGACTATCTCGCCGGTCTCGCCGAGGCCGGCATCGTCGACTTCGAGGCGGTCCGCGCCGCCATCGAAGGCTTCCGAGCCACGACCGCCGATCCATCCAGCGTCCTCGCCACCAACTGAGGTCCCAGCGATGCCGACCCCCGCGCGCCCCGCCACGATCGCCGAGCTGCGGGCCGCCGGGTGGCGCTCGCGGACCGTCAAGGAGGAGCTCCGCTCGAACCTCCTCGAACGGCTCGGCTCCGGTGGCGAGGTGCTGCCCGGGATCGTGGGCTACTCGGAATCCGTGGTCCCCGCGATCGAGAACGCGATCCTCGCCGGGCACGACCTGGTCTTCCTCGGCGAACGCGGCCAGGCCAAGACGCGCATGGCGCGACTGCTCGTTGGGCTGCTCGACGAATGGCTGCCGGTCGTTCGCGGCGGCGACCTGAACGACGACCCATACGCCCCCGTCTCACCAGCGGCTCGCGCGGTCATCGAGCGCGACGGCGACGACGCGCAGATCGACTGGCTGCCACGCGACCGGCGCTACGCCGAGAAGCTCGCGACACCGGATATCACGATTGCCGACCTCATCGGCGAGGTAGATCCCATCAAGGTCGCGGAGGGTCGCTACCTGTCCGACGAGCTGACGCTCCATTACGGGCTGATCCCGCGGGCGAACCGGGGCATCGTCGCGATCAACGAGCTGCCCGATCTGGCGGAGCGGATCCAGGTCGGGCTGCTGAACGTGCTCGAGGAGCGCGACGTCCAGATCCGCGGCTTCATCGTGCGGTTGCCGCTGGACCTGTACGTCGTCGCGAGCGCAAACCCCGAGGACTACACGTCGCGCGGCCGAATCATCACCCCGCTCAAGGACCGGCTCGGATCGCAGATCCGGACGCACTACCCACGCTCCCTCGACGACGAGCTGTCGATCGTGGCGCAGGAGAAGCATCGCTTCGCGGTGGGCGATACGGATCCCGAGCGTGCAGCTCCGACGGTGGTCGTGCCGCCGTTCATGGAGGAGGTCGTCGCCGAGATCACCCACCTCGCCCGCCGCTCCCCGGAGATCAGCCAGCGCTCGGGCGTGTCGGTGCGGGTCTCGGTCGCGAACATGGAGGTCCTCGAGGCAGCCGCTCTCAAACGCGCCGTGCGTCTCGGCGAAGCCGTCGGGGCGCCGCGCGTCTCGGATCTCGGCGCGGTCGTCGCCTCGACCGTCGGCAAGGTCGAGCTCGAATCGGTCGGCGACGAGGCGCCCGAGGAGCGCGTCGTGGAGCGCCTCATCACGAAGGCCCTCTACGCGACGTTCAACCGGCGCGTGACCCTCGACGACCTCGACCCGATCGTCGAGGCGTTCGAGGACGGCTTCATCGTCGAGACGGGTGAGCGGACGCCATCGCGCGAGTACGTCGCGTGGCTGCGCGAGGTACCCGGGATGGACGACGCCGTGGCGGGTCTCGGCACGTTCGACGTCACCGACGGGGCCGAGGAGCCCGCGGTCGTCGCGTCGGCGGTCGAGTTCCTGCTCGAAGGTCTCCACCTCGCACGCCGGCTGAACAAGGAGCGGGTCGCGGGCGGCACGGTCTACCACCGGTGACCCGATCGGGAGCGTGGGGGCTGCAATTCCCGGGCTCGCGAACCTGCCCTGACCGTCGGACAACGTTTTGGACGGATGCCACGCCGTTCGTTGACCGCCGGTCAACGTTTCGATCACGAACGGTGGGCAACCACTTCGAAGCCCCGCCCTTGGTGACTGTCGGTCACCACCGGGCCGCGATATCGGCACAACTGGGCCCAGCCAGGGCGTTTCGCCCCAAATCGTTGACCGTGGGTCAGCAGGTCTGCAGGGCCTGGGCATGACCGGCTACTCGCCCGACCCGCGTGACCTGTCGGGCCGCGTCCCGCGACCGGACGACCCCAGCGGGGAGCTTGCCCGGCGTGCCCGATATTCGCGGTGGGACGGCACGCAGCGCCTGCCCGACCTCGAGGCTGACGAGATCCTCAAGGCACTGTCCGACGACGTCATGGCGGAGGGTGACGTCGCCGAAGCGCTGCGCAGGCTCATGGACCGCGGCTGGAGGAGCGGCGATCCGACCCGTCCTGATCTGCCCGGCCTCCAGGACCTCATGGAACGCCTCGCGCGAAGACGCGAGGAGCTCCGAGAGCGCTACGACCTCGGCGACGTGCTCGGCGACATCCGGCGCGAGCTCGAGGAGATCGTGGCCGACGAGCGAACGGGCGTGGAGCGACGCCTGGAGCGGGCCGCCGAAGACGCGCCCGATGCGGACACCGCCCGCGTCGCGCAGGACCTCGCCGCCCGGCGCCTCGACCGCCTCGACGGCCTCCCGGCCGACCTGGGGGAGCGGATCCGCGACCTGCGCGAATACGACTTCCTCGAGCAGGACGCACGCCAGCGCTTCGACGAGCTCGTCGAACGTCTGAGCAAGCAGGTCCTCGACCAGTTCGCGCAGGGGATGAGCGACGCCATCCGATCGATGACGCCCGAGGATCTCAGCGCGAATCGCGAGATGGTCCGCGACCTCAACGACCTCATCCGCCAGCGGATCGGTGGGCAGGACCCGGACGTCCGCGACTTCCTCGCGAAGCACGGGCGGTTCTTCCCGGGCGCCCAGAGCTTCGACGACATCATCGACCAGCTGGCCCAGCGGATGGCGGCGATGCAGTCGCTCATGCGATCGCTCAGCCCGGAGCAGCGCGCCGAGCTCGAATCGATGATGGAAGCCCTGTTGCGCGACGACCGCCTCGTGATCGATCTCGCGCAGCTCGCCTCGAACCTCGACCTGTTGCTCCCCGGCGGGCTCGGCGATCGCGTGCGGTTCAGCGGGGACGAGTCGCTGTCACTCGATGGCGCCCTGTCCCAGATCGCCCGGATGCAGGCCATGGAGCGCCTCGAGGACTCGCTGATGGACGTCGAAGCGCCCGGTGATCTCGCCTCCATCGACCGCGACGAGGTCCGCGAGCTCATGGGCGACGACGCGGCGCGCGACCTCGACGCCCTCGACGACCTCGCCCGGCGCCTGGAGGAAGCCGGCTACCTGACGCGCGACGGCGAGCGGCTCGAGCTGACCCCGCGCGGGACGCGGAAGATCGGCCAGCAGGTCCTCGACGACCTGTTCGCCCGCCTGCAGCGCGACGCATTCGGCGGTCACCGCATCGATCGGCAGGGGCGTGGCGGTGAACGTGAGGAGACCACGAAGCCCTACGAATTCGGCGACCCGTTCCATCTCGACCTGCGCGGCACGCTGTCCAACGCCATGGTCCGGGACGAGAACGCGCCGGCGGCGCGAGCCGCCCGCGGCGAGCGCGGCGTCAGGCTGACACCGGACGATTTCGAGGTCTATCGCACCGAGCAGCTCACCCGCACGGCGACCGTCCTTCTCGTGGACATGAGTCGCTCGATGCTGCTGCGCGGCTGCTTCCTGGCGGCCAAGAAAGTGGCCGTCGCGCTCGACACGCTGATCCGGACCCAGTACCCGCGCGATCACCTGTCGGTCATCGGCTTCGCGTACTACGCGCGGGAGATCCGTCCGGGCGCCCTGGCGGAGCTGACCTGGCACGGCTACGAATACGGCACCAACCTCCAACACGGGCTGATGCTGGCGCGCCGGATCCTCGCGCGGCAGGCCGCTTCGAACCGCGAGATCGTGGTGATCACGGACGGTGAGCCGACCGCCCATTTCGAGGGCGGCCAGGTCGAGTTCAGCTACCCGCCGACCCGGCGCACCATCAGCGAGACCCTCCGCGAGGTGCAGCGCTGTACGAAGGAGGGCATCACGATCAACACGTTCATGCTCGAGCGGTCGCGCGCCCTGGCCGAGTTCGTCGCCCACATGACGAAGCTCAACCGGGGTCGGGCCTTCTACGCGACGCCGGAGCGACTCGGGGAGTACGTGCTGGTCGACTTCGTCGGACGCCGCTCGAAGCGGGTGTCGTAGGGCGTATCCTCCGCGAGGACGCGGGCCAGGGGTTGATCGCTAGGGAGGGTGGTCGTGGACCTCACGACGTTGTTCCCGTGGGTGCTGTTCCTGCACGCGCTCGGCGCGATCGTGGCCTTCGGGCCGACATTCGCCTTCTCGATCATCGGGGCGATGGGAGGCAAGGAGCCGCAGCACAGCAACTTCGCGACGCGCGTGTCCGCGAGGATCGGCGACAGGCTCGTCGCGCCGCTTGCGATCTTCCAGGGAGTGACCGGCGTCCTACTCATCCTGATCAGCGGCCGAGATCTACTTGCGTCGCGATGGCTCCTGCTCGCGATCCTGCTGTATGCGATCGCGCTGGGCTTCTCGCTGTTCGTTCAGCGAAAGAATGTCCAGCGGATCATCGAACTGACATCTGCGCCGCCACCGCCCGGGGCGACAGGGCCTCCACCGGGGCTGCCCGAGGCGGTGGCGAGGGTCCGGCGTGGCGGGATGTTCACTGGCGCGCTGATCGTCGTGATCGTGTTCCTGATGGTGGTGAAGCCCTCGTTCTGACGTCGGATCACGGCCCGTCAGGGGAACACGATCTCAGTGCGATTTCGACATGGCGATCCTCACCTGTCGCACACCCAGACGGGGCCTACCGGGCGGCTTCCATGGGCGCCGGGATCGCGCCGAGCTGCTGCATCATTCCCATTGCGTCCCAATTGACCCATTCTTGGATGAGTAGGTTGCCTCGGACCTCCCAGATGCTGACACCCGAGATGGTGAACGATTTTCCCGTCGCTGGCATGCCATTGAACTCGCCGCGTTGCGTCCCACGCATCGTCACACGCGACACGACCTTGTCCCCTTCGGCGATCTGCTCCTCCACTGTCGCTTGTAGGTCGGGAAATGCACTACGCAAGCCGGTAATGAGGCTCTTGAGACCTGACATGCCCAGCGGTGCGGGTTCTATCACGCCGCGTATGACCGCGAACTGCGGATGGCATTCGGCGCAGATCGAATCGAGCGCGCCCATGTCACCACGGCTCAAGACTTCGTCAAACCAACGACGGACGACCGCCTTGTTGTCTTCAGTGCTCATGGAACCTCCTAGCGCTACGGGGCTGCCATCTTAGTGGAACCACCAGCCGCCAAATCGCCCAGCCGGCAAGCGCTAGGATGAGTTGTTCCTGATCGTCGCAACGTTGCGTTCAGCGCGAGCACGTCGGCTCGACGCACATGGTGGGTGATCCTCCATGACTCGCTGGAGCGGCGGAGTGCTGTCCGATTGATGCTTGTTTGCAGCCACCTCGATCAGATGCATGACGTCACGCCGTCGGCGGATGGATGCGAAGACTGCCTCCTGATCGGCGCGTGGTGGGTCCATCTCCGAATGTGCCTGACGTGCGGCCATGTCGGTTGCTGCGACTCGTCTCCCTACCGACACGCCTCGGCACATGCCAGTGGGACTGGGCACCCGATCGTCCGTCCACTCGAGCCTGGCGAAGATTGGGCGTGGTGCTTCATCGATGAGGTCACGATCGAGCCGCGGCAACCATGAGTTCCGAGACACGACGCGGCATGTAAAAGGCACGCTGGTCGTCATCCTCGATGAGGAACCCACGGGTCTCGTCGACACAACCCGCGTGTCACGGCACGACCGGTACCATGGGTGGACCGAACGAGCGCTCAGGAGACCGCCCACCGATGCCCCACGTCGCGTCCAGCCCCACCGACCTGATGGCGATGATCCGCGATGCGGCCCACCTCGACGGGGACCGCCTCGTGATCGGCGACGAGCGGGCCTTTCGCGACGGCACCATCCGTGATCTCGCCTGGACCGCGGCATTCTCGACCGATGAGTCCACGACCGAGGCCGCTCAATGGCTGGTCTGGGAGGCGAGCCAGGAGCTGGGCGCGCACTCGGCGAGCATCCAGGAGCTGTACGCGGCACGTGGTCGCGGCGAGGTATCGGGCTTCACGGTCCCGGCGATCAACCTGCGAGCGCAGGCCTTCGACATGGCCCGGACCGTGTTCGATGCCGCCCAGAGCGCCGACGTCGGCGCGGTGATCCTGGAGATCGCCCGTAGCGAGCAGACCTACACGTTCCAGCGGCCGATCGATTTCGCGACGTCCGTCCTCGCCGGGGCGGTCGCCGCGAACTGGCGGGCGCCGGTGTTCATCCAGGGCGACCATTACCAGTTCAACGCCAAGAAGTACGCCACCGACCCCGAGGGCATGACGGAGGAGATCCGGCGGGCCTGCCGCCTCGCGGTCGACGCCGGCTACCGGAACATCGACATCGATTCGTCGACTCTGGTCGACCTGTCAAAGCCGACGGTCGATGAGCAGCAGCACGAGAACTACGTCCGCGCTGCGGAGCTGACCGCGCTGATCCGCTCGCTCGAGACCGACGGGGTCACGATCAGTGTCGGGGGCGAGATCGGCGAGGTCGGCCATAAGAACTCGACCGTCGAGGAGCTGCGCGCGTACCTCGACGGCTTCGATCGCGAGCTCGCGGAACGCACACGCGGCGCGAAGGGCATCTCCAAGGTCAGCGTCCAGACCGGGACCAGCCACGGTGGGGTTCCTTTGCCCGGCGGCGGCGTCGCTGAAGTGAAGCTCGATTTCGAGGTGCTGCGCGAGCTCGGCGAGGTCGCCCGGTCGGCCGGGCTGGCTGGCGCGGTCCAGCACGGAGCCTCGACGCTGCCCGACGAGTTGTTCCACCGCTTCCCGGCGGTCGAGACGGCCGAGATCCACCTGGCGACCGGCTTCCAGAACGCGCTGTACGAGCACCCGGCGTTCCCCGCCGAGCTCCACAGGAAGATCGAAGCGTGGGTGTTCGAGAACGCGGCGGATGAGCGCAAGCCCGAGCAGACCGACCAGCAGTTCGTGTACACGACTCGCAAGAAGGCCATCGGGCCGTTCAGGCGCGAGCTGTGGGATCTAGAGGCGAAGGACGAGATCCTTGCCGCCCAGCGCCGCAAGTTCTCGTTCCTGTTCACGGAGCTGGGCGTCAACGGGTCGCGCGAGATGGTCACGGCGTACATCCAGCCGGTCGAACTCCACCGGCCCATGCCGGGATCGCTCCGAGAAGCCGCGTCGGCTGGACTGGGGAGTGCACGATGACCATGACCGTCGTGACGAGCGATAACGAGCGGCAGGACGCCCGGCGGGACGACGTGGCCGAGAAGCTCGTCGGCGCGGTGCTCGCCTCGCTCGAACTCCGGCCGCCAGCGGCGGATTCGGGAACGTCGCACGGGCCCGTCCGCGACCCCCGAAACTGGCGTTGACTCCGGGCAACCCAGTGCTATCCTCGCGCGCACGGATCGACCGGTGAGGGCCGGGTCGACCCAAACCCGCGTCTTCGCGGGCGCCGGTCGAGCGGTCACCAACCCCACGATCGATGGGTTCCTCAAGCCCTTCCGCAACGAGATCGCCGGGATGCCCGCGTGGCCCATCTTCGAAACGCTGGTTGGGACACTCCTCGTCGTCGGAGTCATCTACTACGCGGTCAGCGTCCGTGGTCGCAAGGCCGACGTCGAGACGGCTGATGCGATCACCGGCGAGGCGACCATCGGCTGAGCGAACTTCCCGGGAGGAGGAGATGCGGCGCGGCGAGCGATCGCCGCGCCGCTACCTTTTCGGCTGACGGCGGCGAGGCGAGGGATTGCCCATGACCGATGACGATGATGAGGTCCTGGACGGCGAACTCCGCGATCAGCTGGTCGGCGCGATGCAGCGCGTCCCGGAGCTGGCCGGTCGCGAGCTGATCCTGACGGCTCTCAGCGGCGGCATCACGAACCGCAACTTCCTCGTCACGATCCCCGGCGAATCCGACCGCTACGTCATCCGCCTTGCGGGCAACGACACGCATCTCCTCGGCATCAGCCGGGAGGTCGAGCACGCCGCGACGGTCGCGGCCGCGGGCGTGGGCGTCGGGCCGGAGGTCACCGCCTTCATCCGACCGGAGGGCTACCTCGTCACGCGCTTCATCGAGGGCTCACCGCTCAGTTTCGAGCAGGTCCGCGAGCGCGCGACCCTGGCGCGCATCGCCGATTCGCTGCGCCGCATCCACCAGGGTCCGGCTATCCCCGGGCTGTTCGTGCCACTCCGGATCGTGGAGGCGTATCGCGCGCTGGCGTTAGCCCGTGGCGTGCCGATCCCGCCCGAGTACGAGCTCGCCTCCGCTGGCGGGCGCCGCATCGAGCTCGCCTGCCTGGCCGACCCCGTCGAGCTGCGGCCTTGCCACAACGACCTCCTTAACGCGAACTTCATCGACGACGGCACCCGCATCCGCATCGTCGACTGGGAGTACGCGGGGATGGGCGATCCCTACTTCGATCTCGGCAACTTCAGCATCAACCACGAGCTCACGCCCGATGACGACGCCTATCTGGTAACTGCCTATGAGGGCCCTGACTACGGCAACCACCTGGCGCGCCTGTCGCTGATGCGCGTCGTGTCCGATTTTCGCGAGGCCATGTGGGGCGTCCTCCAGCAAGGGATCAGCACCCTCGATGTCGACTTCGTCGCCTACGCCGGCGATCATTTCGATCGACTCCTGTCGAATGCCTCGACTCCGGCGTTCGAGCGTGCGCTGCGCGAGACCGCGGGCGACTGACGCTCCTCAGATCGCTCCCATGGTCAGCCGATACGCTCCGCCGCCCATGAAACGCTACAGGTCGCCTGACTCCATGATCGCCTTGAGGCGCCGGAGATCGCGATCGAAGCTTCTCCCGAAGACTCCGAGGACGAAGGGACCGAACGGGCGCATCCAGCCACGGAGCTGCATCTCCCAACGCCAATCGACTCGTGTCCCGCCATCCGCCGCCGCCGTCGTCCAGGCAGAGGCAAACGGCACGATCGATTCCACGCTCCGGACGGCGATCCGCCGGTTCGGCTCGAAGTCGGTGACCTCGATCTCGTTCTCCCACGTCCCCCCGCCCAATCGGCGGACCGTCGCACGGCGTCGCGACCCGATGCCGACAGGGCCTGGCGTGGTGACGTGCTCCTCGATCGCGCTCTCCGACCAGAGCGGAGTCAGTTCGGGGGTCGTGAGGACACGGAAGACGTCCTCGACGGAGCGTTCGATCCTGATCGTGAAGTCGATCGTCGCCATGCGGAGCATCGTCGCAGTCGGGCGTCTCACGTCGTCGCGACCGTTCAGCCGCCCATGCCCAGCCGGTACGCTTCGATGATGGAACACGCCCGGGCGGTGATCATCGGCGGCGGCGTCGGGGGTACGTCCATCGCCTATCACCTGGCGGACCGCGGTTGGCGCGACATCATGCTCGTCGAGCGGGCCGAGCTCACGAGCGGCTCCACGTTCCACAGCGCCGGGTTGGTCGGCCAGCTGCGCGGGTCGGTGACCCTCACCAGGATGATGGTGTACGGCTCCGACCTGTACCGGCGCCTCAACGACGAGACCGGCACGGACCCGTCGTGGCACGAGGTCGGCTCCATCCGACTGGCGTCATCGACGGAGCGCATGCACGAGCTCGAGCGCCAGGCGGGGTGGGCGAGGACCTTCGGGCTGCCGATGGAGCTGATCGACGCGCAGGAGGCTCAGGATCGTTTCCCGTTGATGTCGATCGACGGCGTGCTCGGTGGCGTCTGGCTGCCGACGGATGGTTGGCTCGATCCGTCCGGGCTGGCCCAGGCGCTCGCGGCCGGGGCGCGAAAGCGCACGGCCACGATCCGGACGCAAACGCGGGTCGTCGGCATCGGCGTCGAGCGTGGGCGCGTCACACGCGTGACCGTCGAGCACGAGGGCGAGCGCTCCGACATCGAGACCGAGGTCCTCATCAACGCGGCCGGCATGTTCGCGCCCGAGATCGGGCGGATGGTCGGCGTGACGGTCCCGATCATCCCGATGGCGCATCAGTACCTGTTCACCGAGCCCCTCGAGGGCGTGACCCCGGGCCTGCCGCAGCTGCGCGATCCGGACAACCTCGTGTACTTCCGCGAGGAGGTCGGCGGGCTGTGCATGGGCGGTTACGAACGCGATCCGGCGCCGTGGTCGATCGACGGCGTGCCACCCGACTTCAACGGCAAGCTACTCGCCCCCGACATGCCGCGCTTCGAGCCGATCATGGAGGGTGCGATCCGTCGCGTGCCGGCGATGGAGGAGGCGAGGGTCAACCGCGTGATAAATGGGCCCGAGGCCTTCACACCGGACAACGAGTTCATCCTCGGCGAATCCGATGTACGCGGTTTCTGGGTCGCGGCCGGGTTCTGTGCACACGGGATCGCCGGCGCAGGCGGCATCGGGCGGCAGATGGCGAGCTGGATCGTCGATGGCGAGCCCGAGCTCGACCTCTGGAAGATGGACATCCGCCGGTTCGGGGCGGCGTACCGGTCGCAGGCCTACACGCTGGCACGGTCGATCGAGAACTACGCGACCTACTACGACATCCATTACCCGAACGAGGAACGACAGGCGGGGCGCCCACTGCGCACGTCGCCGACCTATGACGATCTCACCAGCCTGGGCGCGGTGTTCGGCGAGAAGTCGGGGTGGGAGCGGCCGAACTGGTTCGAGCCGAACGCGGACGACGCGCGGTTTGGTGGTCGCGAAGCGCTCGAGGCGCTTCGCCCACGCGGCTGGGCTGGGCACCACTGGTCGCCGGCGATCGCTGCCGAGGCGCTCGCGACGCGCCAGGCGGCGGCGCTGTTCGACGAGTCGTCGTTCGCCAAGCTCGAGGTCACAGGACCGGGCGCATGCGCGTTCCTGCAGCGGGTCGCGGGTAACGACATCGACCGGCCCGTCGGTTCGATCGTGTATACGCAGCTGCTCGACCGTCGTGGTGGGATCCAGGCGGATCTGACCGCCACGCGCCTCGCGGACGACCGGTTCATGCTCGTGACCGGCACGGCGTACGGCAACCATGACGCGGGCTGGCTGCGGTCAAACCTGCCCGACGACGGCTCGGTGGAGATACGCGACGTGACGTCGTCCCGCGTCTGCTTCGGCCTGTGGGGACCGCGGGCACGTGACATCCTCGCGCCGTTGACGCGCGATGACGTGTCGGACGCCGGATTCCGGTACCTCGCCGCACGGGAGATCAGCGTCGGGTCGGTGCCGCTCCTGGCGCTGCGGGTCACCTACGTGGGCGAGCTCGGCTGGGAGCTGTACGCCCCGACGGAGTATGGACGGGCGCTCTGGTCGACCCTGTGGGAGGCCGGGCGCGAGCACGGGCTGGTCGCCGGCGGGTACCGGGCGATCGAGGCGCTGCGGCTGGAGAAGGGCTACCGCGTCTGGTCGAGCGACATCACCCCGGACGAGACGCCGTTCGAGGCGGGTCTCGGCTTCGCCGTCTCAGTCGACAAGGGCGAGTCATCGCTCGCGCATGACGCGCTGGTCGAGGCGAAGGGCAAGGGGCCACGCAAGCGGCTGCGCTGTCTCGTCCTCGACGACCCGCTCGACGTCTGCCTCGGCAACGAGCCCGTCCGGGTCGATGGCGAGATCGTGGGGCGGGTGACGAGCGGCGGGCAGGGGTTCGCGGTCGAGAAGTCGATCGCGTACGCGTACCTGTCGCCCGACCGGGCGATCGGCACGCGCGGGGAGGTCGAGCTGTTCGGTCGATGGGTCGGGTTCGAGGTCGTGCGGGAGCCGCTGTACGACCCCGACAACGCGACGATCCGCTCGTGAGCACGATCGAGGAGCGGCGCGCGTGGGTCGAACTGGGCCTCGCGATCGCCGACGAGGCCGATGCGATCGCCCTGCGCCATTTCCGGCGCGACCTCGAGATCAGCACGAAGCCCGATCGCACTCTCGTCACACAGGCCGATACCGCGATCGAACGCATGATCCGCGAAAGGATCCTGGCGGCCCATCCGGACCATGGGCTGGTGGGCGAGGAATACGGGGTGGACGCGCCCGATGCGCGCGTCCGGTGGTACATCGACCCGATCGACGGGACGCACAACTTCGTCCGCGGTGTGCCGCTGTTCGGGATGCTGCTGGGCGTCGAGGAGGATGTCGAGCTCCAGGCCGGGGTGATCTCTGCGCCGGCTCTCGGGGAGCGCTGGTACGCCTGGCGTGGCGGCGGAGCGTGGGCCGTGCGCGCGGCGTCGGGCGAAGGACCGCGACGCATCCGGGTGTCGACGGTCGCCACGCTCGAGGACGCCCAGCTGCTGTACGGGAGTGCGCGCGACATCCGGCGGTCCGGGCGAGCCCCCGGGTTCGAGTCGCTCCTCGAGGACGTCTGGCGGGAGCGTGGGTTCGGCGATTTCTGGGGATACGCACTCGTCGCGGAGGGCGCAGCCGAGGGCATGGTCGAGGTCGACCTGTCGACCTGGGATGCGGCGGCTCCCGCGATCGTCGTCGAGGAGGCCGGTGGGCGCTGGACGGACCTGGACGGGGCCCGTCGGATCGACACGCGCACCTTTCTGGTCAGTAACGGCGTCCTACACGATGAACTGCGTGAAAGGCTGCTCCGCACCGGCTGATCTGGGGCCTGGCAGCCCGGCCGCCTTGTCGAGGATCAGCCCGACGGGCGCCGCTAGGCGCCTGCGGCAGCCAACGATTCGTCGAGGATCGCCAATGCCTGCTCCACCTCATCAGCCGTGGTAACGAGCGGCGGGATGATGCGGATGACGTTCACGTAGGTCCCGGCGGTGAGCACGATCAGATTGCGGGCCAGCGCCTCGGCCTGGATGCGCTTCGTGAGATCGGGGTCGGGGACGCGCCCGTCGCCGTCGTCGGGCTTGACGAGCTCGATGGCCACCATCAGGCCCAGGCCACGGGCGTCGCCGATGCCCCGATAGCGGTCCTTGAGCGTATGCAGGCCGGTCAGGAGCTGAGCGCCGCGCTCACCGGCGTTGGCCACGAGGCCTTCGTCCTCGATGACATCGAGCGTGGCATTTGCCGCCGCGCACGACACGACGTTGCCGCCGTACGTGCCGCCGTGGCTGCCGGGCTTCCAGCGGGTCATCAGCTCCTGCCGCGCGAGGATCCCGGACAGCGGCAGACCCGAGGCGATGCCCTTCGCCATGACGAGGATGTCCGGCTCGACGTCATAGTGCATCACCGCGAACATCTGTCCCGTCCGCCCGAAGCCCGTCTGCACCTCATCCGCGATGAGCAGGATCCCGTTCTGGCGGGTCAGCTCGCGGAGCCGCGGCAAGAAGTCCGGCGGCGGGACGATGTAGCCGCCTTCACCCAGGACCGGCTCGATGATGATCGCGGCCACCTGGTCCGGATAGATGAACTGGTGGAAGGTCAGGTCGAGCTGCTCCTCCCAGTCGCAGGTGCACGCCGACGGGTCGTGCGGACCGCCGGCCGCGCGGTAGCAGTACGGATAGGCCGTGTGGTACACGCTGCCCGGGAGGGGCTCGAACGCTCCCCGATACACGTCCTTGGCCGTCGTCAGCGCCATCGTCTGGGCGGTCCGGCCGTGGTAGCCGTAGCGGAACGCCATGATCGCCGGGCGCCCGGTGGCGACCCGCGCCAGCTTGACGGACGCCTCGATCGCCTCAGCGCCCGAGTTGGACAGGAATGCCTGGTACGGCCCGCCGGGCAGCAGGTTCGGGAGGCGGTCGTACAGTCGCAGGCCCGGCTCGTGGTACAGGATGTTCTGCTGGCCGTGGAGCAGCTTCTGCGCTTGGGCGGCGATCGCCGCTGCGACCCGCGGATGAGCGTGCCCGGTGTTCGTCACGCCGATGCCGGAGGAGTAATCGAGATAGCGCTCGCCGTCGCGGGTGATCAGCCATGAGCCCTCCCCGCGGTCGACGTCGAGGTTGGTGATACGGCCCCAGACGGCCGGCACGACGGTGTGGTCGGGCAGGGTGGCGCGCGCCTCGGTCGTCATACCCGGCCCGCCGCGTAGTCGCGCGCCGCCACTCGGCGCTGCCAGACCGTGGTCAGCACGACGAGCGCGACGGCCGTGACGAAGATGATCGTGCCGATCACGTTGACCTGGACCGGGATGCCGCGGAGCTGCGACCCGTAGATGAACAGCGGGAACGTCTCGGTCTGGCCCGAGGTGAACGCCGTGATGACGTAATCGTCGATGGACAGGCTGAAGGCGAGCAGTGCAGCGGCGATGACGCCCGGCAGGATCAGCGGGAATGTGACCTTCCAGAACGTCGTCCATTCGTTCGCGCCCAGGTCCATCGCAGCCTCCTCCAGGTGACGCGGGAAGTTCGCTAGTCGCGCCTTGACGGTCACGACGACGAAGCTGATGTTGAACATGATGTGCGCGATCAGGACGGTCCGGATGTTGAGCGGGAACACGAGCCCCTCCGGGATCGGCAGCTGGACGGACGCGACGAACGTCGTGAGCAGTGAGGCGCCGAGGACGATCTCGGGCGTCGACATCGGCAGGAAGATGAGCACGTTCGTCGCCGACCGGCCGCGGAACGAGTAGCGCGACAGGGCCAGGCCGATCATCGTGCCCAGCGTCGTCGCGACGATGGTCGACAGGAACGCGATGACCAGGCTGTTCCGCACGGCCTCCGCCAGACCGGGGCGGCCGAGCGGATTGAGCCACGCGTCGAGCGAGAACTCGCGCCAGTTGAGGTTCGAGCGGCCGGTGGGATCGTTGAAGCTGAACAGGATCATGACCGCGACCGGCAGGATCAGGTAGGCCGTGACGCCGACCACGTAGATCGGCAGCAGCCAGCGGTCGATCAGGCGCCCGAGTCGTGCGGCCGGCGCACGTGGCGTGGCGGTCACGGCGGTCGCCGTGGTGCTCGAGGTCGCCGCCATCAGACCGACGCCCCCGTGAGCTCCTCGGTCCCGATCAGCCGGGCGTAGAAGAACAGCCCGATCAGGATCGCGAGCATCAGGACGAACGACAGCGCCGACGCGGTCGGGTAGTCGGTCACTTCGAGATAGCGCGCCTGGATGACGTTGCCGATCATCAGCGACCGGGGGTTGCCGAGCAGCTCCGCGTTGATGAAGTCACCGACGGCCGGGATGAACGTCAGCAGCGATCCCGCGAAGATCCCGGGCAGCGAGAGCGGCAGCGTGACGCGGATGAACGCCTGGCCGATCAGGAACGTGCCGACGATCGCGCCGACGATCGCGCCCGGTATTCCGATCGTGAGCGGCCCGTAGTCCATCACCGCCCCGACGACGAGGCCCAGCACGCCACCGATGAGCAGCCCGACGACCGTGCCCTGCGGCCGCCACGGGCCTGCGTAGAGGTCCTCGGCGGCCTCGATGAGGCGCTTGTCGATCCTCTCGAGTGCCACGTAGAGCGGCAGCGTCATGAACGGCAGGAAGTTGTACGTGATCCCCGCGACGACGGCCGCCGGCGTCGCGAGCAGCCGGAACTCCTCCGACAGCAACCCGAGCTCCTTGAGTGGCCCGAGGAGCAGACCGTTGTCGGCCAGGATGATCTTCCAGGAGATCGTGCGCAGGAGGAAGCTCGTGAAGAATGGCGCGATCACCAGGAACAGGAGCAGGTTCTTGTACGCGCCGCCGCGGAACGCGATGGCGTACGCGAGCGGGAAGCCCAGCGCGAAGGCGAGAGCCGTCGCCAGCCCGCCATATACGATCGATCGGGCGAGCCATGGCCAGTACTCGCTGATCGCCTCGGGATAGATGCCCCAATTCCAGGTCTGCGAGAACCCGGCATCCAGGTTCCCCGTCCAGAGCGAGACGAGGAACATCTGGAACGCCGGGTAGACGTAGAACACCACGAGCCACAGCAGGCCCGGCAGGAGGAGCGCGTAGGGCGCGATCGCGCGGAGGTGCAGCGCGCGACGCATCGACGACTAGAGGCCCATGGCCTTCGTGAACGCCTCAGCCCAGGCGGCCTCCTCGTCCGCGGTCGTGGCCCGGAACTGATGCAGCCGGGGGACCCAATCCTCGGGCGGGAAGATCAGCGGGTTGTTGGCGATCTCGGGATCAAGGCCGACCATGACCTCCTTCGCGCCCGCGACCGGGCAGACGTAGTTGACGTACGCCTCGATCGTCGCGGCATTGGTGGGGTCGTA
Organism: Candidatus Limnocylindrales bacterium; assembly: GCA_035717785.1. Lineage (GTDB taxonomy): Bacteria > Chloroflexota > Limnocylindria > Limnocylindrales > CSP1-4 > SPCO01. The sequence continues at coordinate 52,050 of DASTIG010000226.1, read as the reverse complement.
GTAGAAATCGATCCAGCGCTCGGCCTGCGGCTTGTTCGGCGAGCCCTTGGGGATGACCATATTGTCGGTCCACAGCATCCCGCCTTCCTTGGGCAACGCCCACTGGAAGTCCTGCTCGGCCGTCTGGTCGGGGACGAGCAGGGTGAGCACATCGCCCGACCAGGCCATCGCCAGGACGACGCCACCGCCGGCCATGTCCTCGACGTACGAGTTGCCGACGACCTGACGCACGATCCCGGACTTCACGGCCGTGTCGACCGCGGCGAGGGCCGCGTCGAATTGCTCCTGCGTCAAGGATGCGGGATCGCTGCCGAGCCGGATGGCCGACAGCCCGATGGTGTCGCGCATCTCGGACAGGTAGGTCAGCTTGCCCTTGAACTGATCGGTGAACAGGACCTCGATCGAGTCGAGGTCGCCGGTCTTGTTCTTGTCGAAGCCGAGTCCGGTCATGCCCGACTGCCACGGCGCGGCGAGGTTCGTGTCAGGGTCGAACGAACGGCCCTTGTAATTCTCGGCAAGGTTCGCCACGAAGTTCGGCGTCAGCGACGTGTCGATCGTCTCGAGCCAGCCGAGCCTAACCAGGCGGGCGACCATCCAGTCGGTGACGACCACGATGTCCCACTCGGTCGGCAGACCGGCCTCGAGTGGCGCCTGCAGGTCGCTCGCGAAGAACACCTCGTTGTCGTCGACGCCGCCGTCCGCGTACTCGACGGTGATGCCGGTCTCGGTTTGGAACTTCTCGATGGTCGGGAACGACGAACCGTCGTCGGTGACATCGATATAGCCGATCCAGTTCGCGAACCTGAGCGTGCCGCTGTTGGCCGGCGTCGCGCCGGCGCCGGCACTGGCGCTCGCGCTGGCAGCGGCCGTTGCGCTGGCGGATGCCGTCGCCGACGCGGCGCCGCTGCCGGCCGGGGGCGTGCCGCAGGCGGCCAGGAACGCGGCCGTGCCGGCGAGGGCGCTACCTTGCAGGAAGCGGCGGCGTGTCAGATCCCCGGGGAGTGGCGTGCCGGTGTCGGTCATCGATGCTCTCCTCTTCAAGCCGTCGCGGCCTTGGCGGCCTCGGCGGTGGCCGTGGCCTCGGTGGTACCTGTCGCCGCGGCTGGTTCCGCGACGACGAAGCTGTGGTCGGGTGACCAGGTCAGCAGGACCTCCTCGCCGGGGGCCCACAGTTCGGCGCGGGTGGCGCGTTCGACGTTCTGTTCGTAGACGGTCAGGCGGGCGCCACCTTGCGCCTCGACCTGGTACTGGGTGCTCACGCCCAGGTAGGAGGCATCGCGAACGACGCCCCGGAGCTGGTTGTGCCCGGTGGGGGTCGGGTCGATCTCGGCCGGTTCCCGCAGGCGGATCTTCTCGGGCCGAACGCCGATGCTGACGTCGACCTTGCCGTCGACGAGCGCGCTCGGCGCGCGAACGCTGGAGTCGTCGGCCAGCTGCACGGTCGCGTACTGGCCGTCCGTGCCCTGGACCGCGCCGGGCAGGAGGTTGCTGATGCCGAGGAAGCCGGCGACGAAGCGGGTCGTCGGGCGCTCGTAGAGGCTCTCGGGGTCGCCGAGCTGTTCGTAGCGGCCCTTGTTCATCACCGCGATGCGATCGGACATCGTCATCGCCTCTTCCTGGTCATGGGTCACGTAGATGAACGTGATCCCGACCTCCTGCTGGATACGCTTGAGCTCGACCTGCATCTGCTTGCGCAGCTTCAGATCGAGCGCTCCGAGCGGTTCGTCGAGCAGCAGGACGGCGGGCTTGTTGATGAGCGCCCGCGCGAGTGCGACGCGCTGCGCCTGGCCGCCGCTGATCTGGGTGGGCTTGCGCCGCTCGTAGCCGGGTAGCTCCACGAGCGCCAGCATCTCGGCGACCCGGCTCTTGACCTCCTCGTCCTTCACGCCTTTGCGGCGGAGTCCGAATGCGACGTTCTCGTAGATCGTCAGATGGGGGAAGAGCGCGTAGTTCTGGAAGACGGTGTTGACGTTGCGCTTGAATGGCGGCAGCCACGTGACGTCCTCGCCCTGGAGCTCGATGAGGCCGGACGTGGGCTCCTCGAAGCCGCCGATCATCCGCAGGGTCGTGGTCTTGCCGCAGCCCGACGGCCCGAGGAGGCTGAAGAACTCCCCGTCCTGGACCTCGAGATCGATGTGGTCGACCGCGACTGTCTCGCCGAATCGCTTGACCACATCCACGAGCCTGACGTCGACGGGCACGTTCGTTCGCACTCCTGCGTGGGGGCCGCGTCGGGGCCGCACGGTCCAAGCGGGTCGGTCGTCTCTTGGCGGCTCGGCGCTCCTCCGCGGCGCTCCTCCCGCGCGAAGCCGGTCCTGTCCCTCGCCCGATGCCCTAACAGGCGGGGCCGGGGACCCGGATGTGGCCGAGGATATGGTCGGATCGCTCAGGGTGTCAAGGACGCGGGAAACGAGGTTTCGCGCTCGGAGGTCGGTGCGAGATTCGTGGCGTGGTGGGGTCGCTGGGTGCGGTGTTCGCAGCGCCGGGTCCGGCGGGGAGCCACGGGGCGGGCCTCCCGGAACCATGCTGGCCGGCCCCCTCGGTCCATGAGCTGGACCGTCCGACGGATGAACGATCGGTGACGGGCGTCGCACGGTCGCTCACGCGCGGTTGTGCCGTCCCCACGGACCATCCGACCGCCGGACATGCGAATCTGATCGCTACTCAGGTCCACCGACCTCCTGACGGTCCACCCGACGGACCTTCAGCCGAACGGCTCAGAGCAGGATCAGGACATCGCCTCCGGGATCGATGCCCGCTGCGAGGACTTGCAGCCCGTGCCTCGGCGTCACTGGAAACTCGTCTCTCAGCTCGGGGTGGAGCCTGATCAGCCCGCGGTGATGTCGTGTATCGCTCAGCAACAGGACGACCCGGGTACAGCCGAGGTCCCGCTGCTTCGATCGGATGCGTCGGATCAAGGCTTGAACGTCGTCCACGCGGGTCTCCGCCTCGAACATCGCCTCGAACGTCGCTTCACGCTGGAGGGCATCCACGCTCCTCCGATCGCCGATGATGGGCATCGGTACCTCGAGGCGCAGGCGACGACCCGGCCCGAGACGAACGCGCAGCCGTTCGAGCAGAGCGAGCTGCGCGGCGTCGCGAACAGGCGTGCCGTTCGGGTAGAGGCCGACAGCGGCGTCGAGGCCAAGGACGGAGGCGACAACGCAGATCAACTCGACGGAAAGGCTCGGCATCTCGCCGCGTTCCAGCCGGCCGACGGTCTGATGCGACCGACCCACGTGACGGCCCAACTCGCGTTGGCTTAGCCCGGCCGCGAGCCGTGCCTGGCGGATCTGTTCGCCGACCCGTCGACGAAGGTCGCGAGCGAACCGGCGCCCTCGCTGAATGGGTGATTCCCGCGGAGCCATCGTCCGGAATGATGAGAACCGCGCCTTTGCGCAACGTTAGGGGTTGCTCATCCGGCCCTAATCGGCGCTCGTCCGAGGGGTCCGGTCCCAGCCATGGACCATCCGACGGACGGCGAGCCGCTCAGCGAGCCGTATGGCCCCGCCTGCCTCGCGATCTGGTCCCGCTCGTGTGACCACGTGACCCGCGGCGCGGCTACAGCGTCGGTCGGACGCGTCCCGGCGGTCGTACGGTCCCTCGGTTGGACCAATGGGGAACGCGAGCGAATCGCGGGCCCACCGGTGCCGGACCTGGACCGCGAGCGAATCGCGGGCCGGCATGACGTCGAAACTCCCGCGCGGCCTCTCCCCGCAGGCAGGGTACGATGTATTCCGACACTTCCCGTGACAGAACGAGGCCGACCGTCGCATGACCACGATCACCGAAGGAGCCGTCCTCGAGGCACTCCGCGCCGTGCAGGAGCCGGAGCTCGGGCGCGACATCGTGACCCTCGAGATGGTCAAGTCGATCGCGATCGACGACTCGCGCGTCGCATTCACGATCGAGCTCACGACGCCCGCCTGCCCGCTGAAGGACGAGATCGAGCAGAACGCGCGCTCGGTCCTGACCGACATCGGCGCAAGTGACATCCAGATAACTTGGGGGGCGATGGTCCGCCGCGCATCACCGCGCCAGGCCGAGCAGCTCGTGCCGGGCGTCAAGAACATCGTCGCGGTGGCGTCGGGCAAGGGCGGCGTCGGGAAATCGACCGTCAGCGTCAACCTCGCGGTCGCGCTCGCGCAAGCCGGGGCCACGGTCGGCCTCCTCGATGCCGACATCACCGGCCCCAATATCCCGCTGATGCTCGGCGTGGAGGGTCAGCCCAAGGCCAGCCCGAACAACAAGATCACTCCGCTCGAGCGCTACGGCGTCAAGACGATCTCGATCCAGTTCTTCGTGCCCGAGGGCCAGCCCATCGTGTGGCGCGGCCCGCTCGTGGGCGGCGCGATCCAGCAGTTCCTCCGTGACGTCGAATGGGGCGACCTCGATTACCTGGTCATCGACCTGCCGCCGGGGACATCCGATGCCCAGCTCACGCTCGCCCAGGCCGTGCCGATCTCCGGCGCGGTGCTGGTCACGACTCCGCAAGAGGTCAGCCTGAGCGACGTCACGAAGGCGCTTGCGATGTTCCAGCGCATGAACGTGCCCGTTCTGGGCGTCGTCGAGAACATGACCGCGTTCGCCTGTCCGCATTGCGGCGAGCTGACCGAGATCTTCGGGCGTGGCGGTGGCGAGCGCTTCGCGGCCCAGCACGGCATCGACTACCTTGGCGGCGTGCCGCTCGATATCACGGTCCGCCAGGGTGGCGATGTCGGCGTCCCGGCAGTCGCCCAGCGGGAGCCCGGTCCCGCCGCCCGCGCGTTGACGCTGGTGGCGCAGACCGTCGCCGCGCGGATGAGCGTGCGCGCGGCGACGGCCGAGGCCCGTCCGCTCATATCGATCTCCTGAGGGGCCAAGGCTGACGCCATGCGTTGTCCGTCGTGCGGGGTCGCGGCAGGGGACGACGCAAGGTACTGCGCGCAATGCGGGAATGCGTTCGAGCGATCGGACCCACCGGCCGGTGGCCGCGATGACACGACGGGACGGACCACACCAGGGGCGCCGGGCACGCTAAACCCGCTATCGACGACATCGGGCGATCGACGGATCGTCACCGCCCTCTTCGCGGATCTCGTTGACTACGTCCGCATGCTCGCCGAGCACGATCCCGAGGTGGTGCGGGCGCGCGTGACCGTGGCGCTGGGCACGATGGCTGCGGCCGTCGAGCGCTTCGAGGGGACGCGCGAGAAGTTCATCGGCGATGCGGTGTTCGCCGTCTTCGGCTGGCCGCGAGCACACGACGATGACGCGGTCCGTGCGTCGCTGGCCGCCCTTGCGATCCGCACCGGGCTGCAGGACCTCGGTATGGGCGGCGAGGCGATGGAGGTCCGGATCGGTCTCGCGACCGGTGAAGTCGTGGCCGCGGCGGCGGCGCCCTTGGATGGTGACCTCCGTCTGACCGGCGAGGCCATCACGACGGCTGCGCGGATCCAGTCGATGGCCCGGCCGGGCGAGATCCTGCTCGACGATGCCACCAGACAGGCCGCACGGGGCAGGCTCGCCACCGAAACGCGTGGAGAGGTCGTTCTCCGTGGCCAGTCGACCGCCCTCGAGCTGCACGCACTACGCGGCGAGGCCGGGATGAGCGCGTGGCTCCCGTATCGCGCCGCGTCGCCCGGTCCGCTCGTCGGGCGGGGCCAGGAGCTCGCGACGATCGCGGCTGCGCTCGAACGAACGCAGCGGACGGGCCAGGGTGTCGCGCTCGTCATCGAGGGCGAGGCTGGGATGGGCAAGTCACGCCTCCTGGCCGCCGTCGAGGCCGCTGCCCGCGATGTGGGCTTCGCGTGGACGTGGACCGAGAACGTGTCCTACGGCCGCGGCGAACCGTACCGCTGGGCTCGCCTGTTCGCCCAGGTCGTCGCCGACGAGCACGGCGTCGATTCCGGCTCGCTCGTGCGTCGCTTCGTCTTCACCGACGACCTGTCGCCCGAGACCGCCAGGCGCTTTGGCGGGGCCATCGCTGCGATCGCCCGCGAAGCCGCGTTCTCCGGCTGGGAGGCGGAGTCCGCCGACGTGCCCGCGGACCCAGCCGAGGTGACCGCCACATTGGCCGAGGTCGCCTCGCTCTACGTCGATCGGCTGTTCGAATCGACAGGGCCGCGCGTGATCGTCATCGACGATCTGCACTGGCTCGATCCATCGAGCGTCGGGCTCGTCGAACTCGTGGTCGAACGAACCCAAGACCTCCCGGTGCTCATCCTCGCTGCGACCCGACCCGGGCCACTCCCCGGCTGGGCGACACGCGACTCGACCACCCGGGTGCAGTTGCACGGCCTGGCCGAACCCGATACAGCCCGGCTGGCCACCCTCGTCGCTCGGGCGGCGGTCGATGCTGAAGGAGTCCGCAGCATCCACGAACGCACAGGCGGGAACCCGCTCTTCGTCGGCGAGACCGTTCGCGCCTTCCTCCAGGACGGCACGCTCCAATGGCGGGACGGCCGGGTGGCGATGATCGGGAGCGGTGAGTCGCGTATCCCGGTGACCCTTCGGGCGGTGCTCGGCGCGCGCATCGATGCGATGCCATCTGCCGCTCGCGAAGCGCTCGGCGTCGCATCGATCATCGGGATCACGTTTCGTCCATCCCTCGTCGAGGAGTTGCTCGACCATCCGCTCGAGCAGGGAACGTTCGATCAGCTCGCCGAGAGCGCGCTGATCGCGCCGATCGATGACGACCATTGGCGATTCGCCCATGCCCTTATCCACGACGCCGCGTACGCGGGGCTTCTGGCCAGCCGGCGACGGACGCTCCACGCTCGACTGGCCGATCGGCTCGAGCGTCGCGCGGGCGTGCAGGCGACGGGTCAGATCGCTGCCCACCGCGTGGCCGCGGGCGACGCGCCGCGAGCGATCCCGCTGCTGCGCGAGGCAGGCGAGAGCGCGCTCGCGCTGGGTGCCGTCGCGGAAGCGGCGGCCTATTGGCGGCAGGCGGCCGACCTCGCAGCGATCGACGACCCGGACGGTGCCGCGCGGGATCGGTTGCGGGCGGCCGAGGCCGTCGAAGCATCGAGTGCGCTCCGCGACGCGACAACGGCGACGTCGGCCGCGGCCCCATCGGCCGCGGGTCCCGCACCGATCTAGCGCCTCCTGGCCGGCTGTCCCAGCCGGTCGATATCTAGCCGGCGGCGCCCTTGAGATCGACGCGACGCGACGCGGGTCCCCCGGTCGACGCGTCCCGTGCCGGACCACGGACGTCGTTCGCAGGTCGGACCGTGATCGTCAGTCCGTCGACCGCGGTCCGGACCCATGGCCCGGCTGCTGCGCACATCGCGTCCATCTCGGGCTTGCGCGCCGGGCCGTAGTGGACCAGGACGGCCGATCGCACCTGGGCCCGTCGCGCGAGCTCGATCGCCTCTTCGGGCGTCAGGTGGCCCCGCTCGGGGTCGTCGTGTGCAGCGAGGCCCAGGGCGCTCTCGACGAGCAGCAGATCGGCACCGCGGACACTGTCCTCGACATATGCGGACGGACCGGTGTCGCCGGTATAGGCCAGGCGCGTCCCGTCAGGCGCCTCGACCACCACTCCCCAGGCCGGGACGTAGTGGCGCCCCTGGACGAACCGTAGGCGGAGGTCCCCGACCTGGAGCACCTGGGCGGGGTCGTACTCGACGGCTGCGAATGCGGCATCAAAGAAGCCGACCCGTTCACTCACGGCGTTCGCGAGCGCGTCGAGGCGCGGTCGACCTCCAGGCGGCAGGTAGATCGGCAGCGGCACGGGCGACGGTTCGCCCCACGGATACAGATAGCGCAGCCCGACGATGTCGAGGTAGTGGTCGGCGTGCATGTGGCCGATCACGATCGCGGCGAGGTCGTGCGGATCGAGCACTTTCTGCAGGTTTCGGATCACGCCCTGGCCGCAATCGAGCAGGATCGCGGTCGATCCCCATTCGACGAGGAATCCGGCGGTCGGCGTGGCCGGGTGTGGGGCTGCCGTGCTGCAGCCGAGCACGGTCAAACGGAGGCGATCACCTAGCGTGTTCCTCATGGCGGCATGCTAGAAGGCCGCGTTGCAGGGGTGTGTCGCCATTCGGACACGTTTACCATCGGCCGCATGCTGGTAGGACGTCCGGTCCTTGAGGCGCTGGCCACGATCCCGTTCTTCGCGGGTCTCGATCCCGCCGCCCTCGAACGGGTCGCGGCCGGGATGCGTTCGCGTCGGTTCAAACGCGGTGAGGTGATCTTCCACATCGGCGATCCGGGTGACGCGCTGTTCGTGATGGTCGATGGCGAGGTGAAGATCTCACTGCCCTCGGAGACCGGCGAGGAGGCGTTCCTGGCGACCCTGCGCAAAGGCGCCGTGTTCGGCGAGTTGGCTCTGCTCGATGGAGCGCCGCGGTCGGCGACCGCCACCGCGATCAGCGCCACCGAGACCGTCGTGTTGCCACGTGACCGATTCCGCGAGCTCATCGCGACCGAAGCCGGGGTGCGCGACGCGCTCCTCGCCTCGATCGCCGGAGAGCTGCGACGCCTCACGACCCACGTGGAGGAGCTCCATTTCCTGGATATCACCGGACGGCTTGCGGCGCGGCTGGTCCGCCTGGCCCAGGAAGGCGGGACGAGGCTGCCCGACGGCGGCATCCGGCTGCGCACGAACCTGACGCAGGGCGACCTTGCGGCGATGGTCGGCTGCACGCGCCAGAGCGTGAACAAGCTGCTCGGACAGTTCACCGATGACGGCTTGATCCGCCTCGAGCGCGAGGGGATCGTCATAACCAACGTCGAGGGCCTGACGGCGACGTCGCGGCGCTGACGGGCTGTTACCGACTGCCGCCGCTTCCGTGAACGCAGTCAGGACTCCTCGCGCAACGCCTCGAACAGCGTGGCCGCGGCGATCAGCGCCGCCTGGCTCCGGCCCATGGCGCCTCCGAGGTACGTCGTGCGCGTCTGCCGGCGCTCGCGTTCGGGCGTCACGACTGCGACGCTGACCGCCAGCTCGCTGCCACGCGGCCGGGCACGGACCGCCATGCCGACGTCGGCCTGGCCCGCGGCCCGGACCCGCCTCGCCCGACCCAGTAGCCCGCTGCCATCCTCTTCGCCCGCGCGCGCACCCTCACCCGGAGGCCGGGCCTCGCTGGGGTGCGCCTCGACGAGTGCGAGCCACGGTACATCACCGAACAGCCCCGCGACCTGCCCACCCGTCCCGGTCTCGTCGACCGCAAGGCGCCAGTCGCGTGCGCCGAGCCGCAACCCGATCGCATCGGCCCAGGTGGTGTCTCCCTCGGCCCAGATGTAGTCGCCGAGGCGCTCACGGACGAGTGCTGCGGCCTCCTCGACGCGGATCGCGGCGCTCGCCCCGTGGGCGTCGGGCCCCGAGGCGCTCACCCGGACATCGACGGCCTCGAGGCGCGCGTATGTGGCGATCTCCGGGTCGGGGCGTCGCAGGAGATCCTCGCCGAGGATCTCGGCCACCGTCGACTCGCCGATCCCGGTCAACCGGTACGTCCTGACGGCGGCTTCCGACCCGAGACCACGCGCCCGAAGCCGGGGAAGGACCTCATCCGACCACATCGGGCGCATCTCGCGTGGCGGGCCCGGCAGCGCGACCGCGACGCCACCGTCCGGCCGGCTCACGAGCCAGCCCGGGGCCGAGCCATTCGGGTTGGCGAGCGGCTCGCACGATGGGATCCGCCAGGCCTGCTTGAGATTGCTCTCGGGGAACGGCATGCCCCGGCGTTCCCAGCGGGCACGCAGCCAGGCCTCGATCTCTGGGTCGATGGAGACCGTCTCACCGAGGGCGCCCGCGATCGATTCGCGGGTCAGGTCATCGGGGGTCGGGCCGAGGCCGCCGGTACTGACGACGAGATCGTCACGTTCGAAGGCCGCGACGAATGCCTCCGTGACGACATCGAGGCGATCGGGGAGTGCCTCCATCCGGCGCACGCTGACGCCCTCCTGCGTGAGCGCGCGCGCCAGCTCGCCCGCGTTCGTGTCGCGGGTCTCACCGACCAGCAGCTCGGAGCCGATGCTGAGGATCGACGCCGTTCGGAGAGGGCGGACGGAGGCCGACGTCGACATCGATGCAGCGTAACGGTCCCGCGAGGCGCGCAGGGTGTCGGGTCGGGTGTCTGCGATTCATACGCTGCTATCATCCGGGCCGACCCCGGTCCCGCTCGTGACCGCCCGATCCCCGAGCCGGAGCAGCATCCTGGACGACCGCCCTCCCGCCCGATCCATCCCCCCGCCAGGCCTGCGCGCGTCCTTCCGCTCGACCCGCGACGCGGCCTTCAGGCTGGCGACCGCGCACATCGAGCTCGCCAAGGCCGAGGCGAGTGCGATCGGTGGCGAGGTCGCCAAGGTCGCCGCGCTGGGCGGGATCGCGATAGCGGTCGTGATCTTCGCCGTGATCCTCCTCGTGATCGGCACGTCCCTGTTCGTCGGGGAGTGGCTGCTCGGTTCGATGGGCTGGGGCGTCCTCCACGGGCTGCTGCTCTTCATCGCGATCGCCATCGCCTGTGGGCTCGCAGCGGTCGGTATCAGCCCCGGCCGGATCGGGGGGTCGTTCCTCGTCGGGCTTGTCGTCGGGATCGTCGTCGGCGTCGCCATGGCCCTGGCGTTGCCGAATCGCGCGTACGCCTCGATCGGCGACTCGCTCCTGCCCGGCATCGAGCCTGGGGTCCGGCCGCTGGTCGTCGGCGTCCTCGTCGTCGGCCTGATCGGACTGCTGCTCGGCGTGATCGCCGCCCTCCGAGGAGCTGGCGGACCGGCCGTCGTCATGGGCCTTGTGCTCGGCGTCGTCCTGGGTGCGATCTCCGCGGTCGACCTGGGCGTGCAGGTCGGCGCCGGTATCGGGATCGCGGTCGGCTACGTCGTGTGGATCGTTGCGATGGTGGCCGACGTCGCCCGCACGGGCATCGACGTCGACGCCCTCACAGCCCGCTTCTACCCGACCCAGACCATCGAGACCAGCAAGGAGACCCTCGCGTGGCTTCAGAGCAAGATGCCGCCCGGGACCGGGTCCTAGCGGCGCGGGCGGCGTTCTCGAGCGAGCTCGAGACCCTTGAGGCCTCGGGTCGTGCGGCCGTGGACATCCCGGCGAAGATCCGTCAGAGCCCGGCGAAGGCCGCGGCGATCGTTGGCGCGATCGCATTCGTGCTGCTGCGCGGGCCACAGCGGCTGTTCGGCGCGGCGCGGCGGGCTATCTTCGGGAAGCCCGCGCCGATGCCAACGCGCCTGCTCCCGAAGGAGATCGAGAAGACGCTCGATTCGCTGGGCGACGACGGCGACAAGGTGCGCGGCACGCTCGAGCGAGACTTCGCCGAGTACGTGAAGAAGGCCGAGAGGGATCGTCGTGCTCTGCGCACGTTCCTGCTGATCGGTGTCGCTCGACCCATGCTCGAACGGGGAACGAAGCGGGCTGTGGAATACCTCTTCTCGCCGAGCCCTGAGGGGTTTTCGACGCGGCTCGAGGAAGTGCGGGCGCGCGCGGCGGCCAGGCTCGAGGAAACACGCAGCTCGGCGGAACGGGCTGCTGAGACGACCGGCGAGCAAGCGGAACGCGCGGCCGAAGCCACTCGAGAGCAGGCGGAGCGCGCCGCGGCAGCCGCGAAAGAGCGGGCCGACCGGGCCGCCGAGGCGGCCAAGGATCGCGTCGAACGGGTGCGCGGATCCGGAGTGCCCGAAGGCGAGGGCGAGTCGCCGACCGGGATCTGAGGCTCCGCCCCGCGTCGCTGGGCGCGGCCACCGATACCCGCCGGCCGACGCTGGCCCACCCAGCGTTCCAACTGACGCCGGAACGGGCGTGCACCGCCGCTCAGCCATCGATCGGGTACCTGGAGCGTTCCGTCCGCGCGATGAGCGTGGTTTCCGCCGCCGGTTGGACCACTGGCGGTTCCGCGGCATGGACCAAGCCCCGGCGCTGCCTGTTCTACACTCCCTCGTCACGGGCGAGTGGCGGAATGGCAGACGCGCCGGCCTTAGGAGCCGGTGCCGCGTGAGCGGCGTAGAGGTTCGACCCCTCTCTCGCCTACCACCAGAACCGGGACGGGGACGGTGCGCGACGTGCGCCGCGCGCTCCGGGCCCAACCGCGTCCCGGACCGTCCCTGAGCCCAGCCCTATACTCCCCATCGATGCAGATCACCCGCACTCCCGCCCCCAAGTCGACCGTCCAGCTCCAGATCGAGCTCCCCCCGGATCGACTCGACCGCGCCCTCGACGCGGCCGTCCGCGCCCTCGCGCGCCGGACCCGGATCCCCGGCTTCCGCCCGGGCAAGGCGCCGCGCCCCGTCCTGGAGCGGCACCTCGGACCCGGCGTCGTCATGGACGAGGCCGTCGATCACCTCATGCAGGACGCCTATCGCGAGGCGCTCGTCAAGGAGGACATCCTCCCGCTGACGAACGCGGACGTCGAAGTCGTCCAGGCCGAGGAGGGCAAGCCGCTCATCTTCAAGGCAACCGTTCCGGTTCGGCCCGAAGTGAAGCTCGGCGACTACAGGGCCTTCAACTTCAAGCCCGAGGTTGAGACGATCGACGACGCCCGGGTCGACCAGGTCGTCGAGGAGCTGCGCGACCAGAACGCGACCCTGGCCGCTGTCGAGGACCGTGGCGCGAAGGACGGCGACTACGCGGTCATCTCGTTCGTCGGCACCCGCGACGGCCAGCCCTTCGATGGCGGGACGTCCGAGCGGATGCCGCTCATCCTCGGGCAGGAGCGCCTCATCCCGGGCTTCGAGTCCAACCTGATCGGGCGCAAGGTCGGTGACACGACCGAATTCGATATCGCGTTCCCGGACGATTACCCGGAGCCGGAGATGGCCGGCAAGGCGGCCCACTTCAGCGTCGAGCTCAAGGAGCTCCGCGAGAAGATCCTGCCGGACCTCGACGAGGACTTCCTGGCCAACCTCGGGAGCTTCGAGTCGATCGACGCGCTCAAGACCGACGTCAAGGCACGGCTCGAGGCCAACGCCATCGACCGCGCCCGCCACCAGTTCGCCGACCGGATCATCGAATACGCAGTCGCCAACGCGACCGTCGAGCTGCCCGAAGTGCTGATCGACCAGGAGGTCGAGGTCATGCACGACGAGTTCAAGGGCTCGCTCGCGCGCCAGGGCATCAGCGAGGAGGCCTATCTCAAGGCGGTCGACAAGACAGCCGACGACCTCCACGCCGAGTTCCGGCCGAATGCCGAGCGACGGGCCAAGACCCTGCTCGTCCTCTCGAAGATCGCCGATACCGAGAACCTCACGGTACCCGACGCCGACGTCGAGGCCGAGGTGGCCCAGGGACGGGAGCGCTACGCTGGCGACGCGCGCCTCCAGGAGTACTTCGAGTCGGAGCGCGGCCGCGCGTTCATCCGGAGCACCCTGCGCCGGAGTCGAGTGGTGGAGCGACTCATCGACGAGTGGCTGGCGGCTCACCCCGACCATCAGCCCCTCCCACACCTCGAGGACGCGCCGGGGTCGGCGGTCGCCGACGGCCAGGCCCAGGCCAACGCGGCGGTCGGGGCGACCGACCCAGGCACCGTTCTCGACAGCCGAGACAGCACACCGGTCGACGAGCCAGCCACGGCGGGCTGAGCGACCGCATCCGCAAGCAGCCAGACGGAATCACCCAGGAGATCCCAGATGCTCGTCCCCATGGTCATCGAATCCTCCAGCCGAGGAGAGCGCGCCTACGACATCTACTCGCGCCTGTTGCGCGAGCGGATCATCTTCCTGGGCGACGCGATCGAAGACCACCTCGCCAACCTCGTCATCGCACAGCTGCTGTTCCTCGATTCCGAGGACCCTGAGAAGGACATCAGCCTGTACATCAACTCGCCCGGTGGCGTCGTGAACTCCGGTCTGGCGATCTACGACACCATGCAGTACCTGCGCGCACCGGTCAGCACGATCTGCCTCGGCATGGCGGCGTCGATGGCGGCGGTCCTGCTGGCGGCCGGTACCAAGGGCAAGCGGTACGCCCTGCCGAACAGCCGGATCATGATCCACCAGGGGTCCGGCGGGTTCCGCGGCAACGCTCCCGACGCGCTGATCCAGATGAAGGAATGGGAATTCCTGGTCAACCGGAACATCGAGATCCTCGCCCGGCACACGAGCCAGCCTGTCGATAAGGTGCGGCAGGACACCAACCGGGACTACTTCATGGCTCCCGAGGATGCGAAGGACTATGGCATCATCGATGCGGTGTACTCGGAGCAGTGGGATTCACTGACCGCCCAGCACCACGACGAGAAAGCAGCGGAAGCAGCCGTCGAGGCTGGCACAACCGAGGAAGCACCGCAGCCGAAGCGCTCGAAGGGCGACTCGGCAGGATAGGGACAAGGACAAGGAACACGTGACATCGACCGGCGGCAGCAAGGGACCCAAGGTCCCGTATCGCTGCTCCTTCTGCGGCAAGAGCCAGGAACAGGTCCGCAAGCTCATAGCGGGCCAGGGCGTCTATATCTGCGACGAGTGCATCAACCTCTGTCAGGAGATCATCGAAGAGGAGATGCTCGAGACGCCGCGCCCCAAGCAGGCTGCGTCGAAGCTCCCCAACCCGCACCAGATCAAGGATGCCCTCGACCAGTACGTCATCAGCCAGGATCGCGCCAAGAAGGTCCTGTCGGTCGCCGTCTACAACCACTACAAGCGGGTGAATGCCGGGCACCAGGTCGACGACGTCGAGCTCCAGAAGTCGAACGTGCTGCTCGTCGGGCCGACCGGCAGCGGCAAGACCCTGCTCGCCCAGACGCTGGCGCGCGTGCTCGACGTCCCGTTCTGCATCGCCGACGCGACATCGCTGACCGAGGCCGGCTACGTCGGTGAAGATGTCGAGAACATCCTGCTGCGGCTGATCCAGGCGGCCGACTTCGATGTCGCCCGGGCGCAGCGCGGGATCATCTACATCGACGAGATCGACAAGATCGCGCGCAAGGCCGACAACCCCTCGATCACCCGGGACGTCTCCGGCGAGGGCGTGCAGCAGGCGCTCCTCAAGATCCTCGAGGGCACCATCGCCAACGTCCCGCCGCAGGGCGGCCGGAAGCACCCGCACCAGGATTTCATCCAGATCGACACGACGAACGTTCTGTTCATCTGCGGTGGCGCATTCGACGGGCTCGAGAAGATCGTCGAGGAGCGAGTCGGGCGGCGCGCCATCGGCTTCGGGGCGGACGGGGCGATGACCCCGGCAGACCGCGGCCGGATCCTCGAAAAGCTCATGCCCGAGGACCTGCTGAAGTTCGGGCTCATCCCCGAGTTCATCGGCCGGCTGCCGGTCATGGTCACGCTCACCGCGCTGACCGCCGAGGACCTGGTCCGCGTCCTGACCGAGCCGCGCAACGCCGTCACACGGCAGTTCCAGAAGTTCCTCGCCCTCGACAAGGTCGAGCTCGCGTTCACGCCGGGGGCACTGAAGGCCGCGGCCGAGGTCGCCCTCGATCGGAAGACCGGCGCACGCGCGTTGCGCTCGATCGTCGAGGAGTCGCTCCTCGAGGTGATGTACGACATCCCGGAGCGGACCGAGGTCCGCAAGTGCATCATCACCGAGGAGACAATCCGCAGCGGGCGGTTGCCGCTCCTGCTGACGAAGACGGACGTCGACGAGGGCGTCGACGAGACGAACTACGAGGAATGGTTGGCGGAGCGCGGCGAGAGCGCCTGAGGATCAGCCTCAGGAGGCCGCGGCCGACTCTGCGTCAGCCGGTCCGGGTCGACGGCGGTCGATGCTTTCGCAGGAAGGTGGGCAACTCGAGGTTGTCGTCCGCGATCGGCGCGCGCCGCTCGACCGCGGGTGATTCGGACGTCTCAGCCTGACGCGCTGACGGCGCCTGGGCGTGCGGCGTGACACGCTCGGCTTGCCGGCGGAGACGTCCGGTCAGGGTCGCTGGTGACACTGGCTCCGCGGCACGGTGGTCGTCGAGGCCTGTGGCGATGAGCGTGATCATGACCTCGCCATCGGCGACGTCGCCGACACTCGCCCCGAAGATCACGTTGGCGCGGCTGTCGGCCATCGACCTGATCTCGTCGGCCGCCCGCCGGACCTCGCGCAGCTTCAGGTCGGCGGGCCCGGACACGTGGAACAGGATGCCGCGGGCGCCCTGGATGCCGGCCTCGAGGAGCGGGCTCGAGATGGCCTGACGGGCAGCGTCCACGGCGCGGTCCTCGCCACTCCCGCGGCCCAACCCGATCAGGGCCGGTCCCGTGTCGCGCATGATCGCGCGCACATCGGCGAAGTCGAGATTGATGAGGCCGGGCGCCGTGAGCAGGTCGACGATGCCCTGGACGGCATGGAGCAGCACGCCATCGACGACGCTGAACGCCTCGAGGGCGGATGCGTCCTCCTGGACGACTTCGCTGACCCGGTCGTTGGAGACCGTGATCAGGGCGTCCACCTCGGACGCCAGTCGAGCGGCCGCCTCATCGGCGATCTCGCGACGCTGTGCGCCCTCGAAGTCGAATGGCTTGGTGACGACCGCAATGGTCAGCGCGCCCTGTTCTCGCGCCTTGGCCGCCACGATCGGGGCGGCCCCCGAGCCGGTGCCGCCACCCAGGCCGGCCGTCACGAACACGAGATCGGCGGACGCGAGCGCCCGGCCGATCTTCTCGGCGTCCTCCTCGGCCGACTTCCGGCCCACGTCGGGGTCGCCTCCGGAGCCGAGCCCGTTGGTGATCGCGTCGCCGATCCTGATGCGGGTCGGGGCGAGGGATTCGCGGAGTGCCTGGGCGTCGGTGTTGCACACGACGAAGTCCACGCCCGGGATCCCGGCATCGACCATCCGGTCGACGGCGTTGCCGCCGCCCCCGCCGACGCCCACGACGAGGATCCCGCGCGTCTCCGGGTGGCGTCTGCGCCGGAACAAGCCGGGGATCGAGAGCGCGACGCGGGCGACGAGAAGTCCGGCGAGGATCAGGATGACCAGCTGGACGAGGGTCTGGGCGGACGGGTCCACGCCCTGAGTCTAGCCACGCGTCGCAAGTCCCAAGCACGACAGACGTCCTGCGGCGCATGGTCCCTTCGTCGCCTTCGACGCCGTCCGGACCCGGCCCGAGCCCGTGCTACACTCGCCGCCGTCACGGCGATGACAGGAGAGGAGTAGCGTCGGGACGGCCCCGAGCGAGCGTGGGACGGTGTGAGCCGCGCGGTACGGGCCGACGTGAAAGTCGCTCCCGAGCCATGACGGCTGACGCCCGATACCGCGTCGAGAGGGCACCGGGTATGCGCCGCGCGATGAGCGCGTCCGCACCGGGCGCCGAACCAGCAGGTGGTACCACGACCCGTTCGTCCGCTGGACGAGCGGGGTTTCTGTTTTTCGAGACGAACGAGGCATGCGATGACCGATACGGCCGAGCCCGACACGGCCGAGCCCCAGCTCCCGAAGGCCTATCGACCGACAGACGTCGAGGGGCCGGTCTACGACCGATGGCTGGCAGCGGACGTCTTCGCACCGGACGGCGCCGGCTCGACGGCCGACCCCGCGCTGCCCCCCTTCACGATCATCCAGCCACCGCCCAACGTGACGGGTTCGCTTCACCTGGGCCATGCCCAGCGGACCGCGGTGGAGGACCTGATGGTCCGGCACGCCCGCATGCGCGGGCACCCGACGCTGTTCCTGCCCGGTCTCGACCACGCAAGCATCGCTGCCCAGTTCGTCCTCGACGGGATCCTCGCGAAGGAGGGCGAGAGCCGGCAGTCCCTGGGCCGCGAGCGCTACCTCGAGCGGATGCGGGAGTTCTCCGAGTCGACCAAGCCGATCATGCTCGGCCAGCAGCGACGCGTCGGGGCGTCAGCCGACTGGGGGCGGCTGCGCTACACGATGGATGACGTTTCGGCGAAGGCCGTCCGGGTCGCCTTCGAGCGGCTGTACCGCGACGGGCTCGCGTACCGGACCGAGGCCATGGTGAACTGGTGCCCGGGTTGTCGGACCAGCGTCAGCGACCTCGAGGTGGTGTCCTCACCGGAGACCGGAACCCTCTGGTCGATCCGCTATCACCTCATCGACGAGTCGACCGGGGAACCCGATCCGGCCGAGACGATCACAGTGGCGACTACGCGCCCCGAGACGATCCTCGGCGACGTGGCGGTGGCCGTCCATCCCGAGGACGATCGTTATCGCGCCCTGGTCGGACGCCGGGCTCGGATCCCGTTCGTCGAGCGCGACGTGCCGATCATCGCGGACGACGTCGTCGACCGCGCGTTCGGCACCGGCGCGGTGAAGATCACGCCGGCCCATGACCCCGACGACTATGCGACCGGCAAGCGTCACGGGCTGCCTGCGCCGACGATCCTCGCCGATGACGCGACCATCACGAACACGGGGACGCAATTGGACGGCCTCGATCGCTACGAGGCCCGCCGCCGGATCGTGGCCGAGCTTGCGGAGCGCGGCGATCTCGCCGATGAGCGCCCGCACGAGATGGTCCTCGGCCGCTGCCAGCGCAGCAACGACGTCCTCGAGCCGCGGCTCAAGACGCAGTGGTTCATCCGCACCGGGCCGCTCGCGACCCGAGCGCTGGACGCGACCCGGTCCGGGCGCACCCGGATCGTGCCCGATCGGTTCGAGAAGACCTGGGAACACTGGCTGACCAACATCCGCGACTGGAACGTGTCGCGTCAGCTGTGGTGGGGCCACCGTATCCCGGCGTGGTACTGCCCGGACGGCCACGTCACGGTCACGTCCGATCCGGATGGTCCGACTACCTGCCAGGTCTGCGGCCGCCCGGCTGCGGAGCTCCAGCAGGACCCGGACATCTTCGACACGTGGTTCAGCTCGGGCCTGTGGCCCTTCTCGACCCTGGGCTGGCCGGACGACACGCCGGACTTCCGGACCTACTACCCGACGTCGGTCATGGAGACCGGCTACGACATCATCTTCTTCTGGGTCGCCCGGATGATGATGCTCGGCCTGCACCTGACCGATCGGGAGCCCTTCCACACGATCTACCTCTCGGGCCTGATCCGCGACCCGGAAGGCCAGAAGATGTCGAAGACGAAGGGCAATGTCGTCGATCCGCTCGGGGTCATCGACGAGACCGGTGCCGATGCCCTCCGGTTCGCCGTCATCCATGGCACGGCGCCCGGGCAGGATCAGCGGTTCGGCCGCACCAAGCTCGAGAACGCGCGCAACTTCGCCAACAAGCTGTGGAACGCGACGCGCTTCGTGATCGGCGCCCGCCCGGAGACCATCCCGTCGGGGGCCGAGCGGCGCCTGCCGTCGGAAGCCGACCTGGGGCCTGCCGAGCGCTGGATCCTGTCGCGCGCCAGCGCGACGGTCGAGGCGGTCGACGCCGCCATGGCCGGCTACGCCTTCGGGGAGGTGACGCGGCTCCTCTACGACGCGATCTGGAACGAGTTCTGCGACTGGGGCGTGGAGCTCGCAAAGGTCCGCCTCGCCGACGGATCGTCGACAGCCGCGGAACGCGAGGCGACGTGGTGGGCGCTGGTCGAGGCGCTCGACACATACCTGCGACTGCTCCACCCTGTGATGCCGTTCGTGACAGAGGCGCTGTGGGGGTCGATCCCGCACCGCGCGAGCGATCCGGACCTGCTGATCGTCGCGCGCTGGCCGGCGCCGACCGGTCGTGACGACCGGCTCGAGCGAGATGTCGACGCGATCCTCGAGCTCGTGCGTGGGCTGCGGAATGCGCGCGCCGAGGCGCAGGTGGAGGCCGGGAATTGGCTCGCGACCGAGGTCGTCGTGCCCCAGGCGCTGGGCGCGACGTTCGAGGCGCTCCGCCCCGCGATCGAGCGGCTCGCGCGCGCCCGGCCGCTCGACCGGCGCCTCACGCGCGAGGCGCTCGGGGAAGGGAGGGCATCGACGGACGGTGCCCTGACCGTCATCGCTGGCGAGCTCGAGGCGCTCGCCCACCGCCCGGAAACCGCATCCGATCCCGCGGCCCGCGATCTGGAGCGGGCACGCCTCCAGCGAGAGCTCGACGACGCACGCGGCTGGCTCGAAGCGGCGCGCGCACGCCTGGCCAACGACGCGTTCGTGAGCAAGGCGCCGCCGGCGGTCGTCGAGGGTGCGCGGGCGCGCGAAGCGGACCTCGCCGATCAGGTAGCGCGTCTGGAGGATCGACTGCAGGACCGGTGACGGAGGGTCGCCAGAACCGGCAGGTGGTCGGAGGCATCGCCGGCTCGTTGGTCCACATGACAGTCCTCGACGTCCAGGTCGCGAGTCAGGACGTGGTCGATCGGCCACGGGCCGCACGAGCGGCGGCGCGGATCGCCCGGCGGGATGCCGGCAGCCGCGAACGCGTCGTCGAGCGACGCCGTCAATGACTGGAGCTCCGGGGCGTCGATCGGGGCATTGAGGTCGCCCAGCACGACGACCGCGGCCCGCGTATCACGCGCAAGGCGTGCCAGCTCGTCGGACTGGCCTCGTCGCTGGGCGGTGCCGGCGTACGTGAGGTGCGTCGCCAGGACGTCGATCGCGTGACCGTCGTAGTCGATCCGTGCACCGACGACGCAGCGCGGCTCGCGCACGCCGTCGGGCGCGTCGGCGAAGGTGACCCCGGCCAGCGGCAGGTCGCTGCCGGCTGGCTCGACCAGCGCGTCATCGGCGCCGAGCGGGAGGTCGTGCGCGAAACCGGCACGGACGGGTTCGCGCGTCAGGATCGCGTTGCCCCACGTCGCGCTGCCGACGGCTCGGCCGGTCTCCGGCTCGACGAGCGCGAAGGCGTGCACCGCTGCATAGTGGACGGCGCGACCGGTCAGCCGGCCGAGCTCGGTCGGTTGGTCGACGACCTCGCCGTCGACGTCGAAGAAGGCCACCTCCTGGAGGCCGACGACGCCCGCATCGAGCGTATTGATGATCCGGGCGATGCACTCGAGCCGCTCGATGCTGACATGCCGCCACCAGGCGGGCGGGAAGGGCTCACCCGGGCCGATGGCGGCCCGGATGTTCCACGTCGCGACGCGAAGCGCCGGCGGATCGCCGATCGCCGCGCCGCCCTACTTGACCGAGCCCGCCAGCAGGCCCTGGACGAAGTACCTCTGGAGGCTGAAGAACACGAGGAGCGGGACGGCCATGAGGATGAACGCCCCGGCGGCCAGCAGGTGCCATTCGGTGCCGTACTGGCTGAGCAGGTTCTGGATGGCCTTCGTCATGGGCCACATGTCGCCACGCTGGACGAACACCAAGGCCATGAGCAGGTCGTTCCAGACCCACAGGAACTGGAAGATCCCATAGGCGGCGATGGCCGGCACCGACAGCGGGACCACGATCTGGCGGAAGATCCCGATCGTCGACGACCCATCGATGCGAGCCGCCTCGATCAGGTCTTTCGGCAGGCTGATAAAGAAGTTACGTAACAGGAAGATCCCGAACGGCAGGGCGAACGCGGTATGGGCGAGCCAGATCGCGCCGAAGCTGTTGAGCAACCCGGTGGGGGCGAACAGCTTGAGCAAGGGGATGAACGCCACCTGGACCGGGATCATCAGCAATGCGACGACGAGCAGGAACAGGCCGTCGCGGAACGGGAAGTTCAGCCACGAGAACGCGTAGGCGGCCATCGACGCCAGCGTCAACGGGATCAACGTCGACGGCACCGCGATGAGGAACGTGTTGACGAACGCTTCCAGCATCCCCTGGGAGGTCAGCACCTCCTGGTAGTTGGCCAGCGTGAAGCGGAACTGCAGGAAGCTCTCCCACCAGCCCGTCACCTGGATGTCGCTGCGCGGCCGGAACGACGTGACGAGCAGACCGACGGTCGGTGCCAACCACAGCAGGGCGATCAGGCCCAGGGCGATATGGACGGGGGTCTTGTTGAGGAAGCGGACGAGGCGCTCCGTGACGGTGCGCTCGCGCGCGGCGGCTCGGGGCTCGGCGACAGCAGTCATCTACACGACCCTCGAGCTACGGAAGCGCCGGACGTTGTACGCCATGATCGGGATGAGCAGGATCAGCATGATCACCGCGATAGCGGCGCCACGGCCGAACTGACCGCCCGGGAGCGCCTCCTGGTACATCGTGAACGCGATCACGCGGCTCGCCGTTCCGGGGCCGCCATTGGTGAGCACGTAGATCAGGTCGAACAACTTGATGACGTTGACCAGCAGCGTCACCGCGAGGACCGAGATCGGCAGGCTGACCATCGGCAGGATGACGCGGAAGAAGATCTGCCGCTCGTTCGCGCCGTCGGTCCGCGCCGCCTCGAGGACCTCGCTCGGGATGCTCTTGAGCGCCGCCGACAGGATCACGGTGGCGAAGCCGACCGACCCCCAGATGCCCGCAATGATGAGCGCCGCGTTGACGAGTGACGGGTTGCCCAGCCACGAGATCCCGCGCTCGGTGAAGGGGTCGAGGATCGCGTTGAGCAGGCCGATATTCGGGTCCGGGGCGTAGACGAAGTTCCAGATGATCGCGAGCGCCGTCGCGGCGATCGCCATCGGCAGGAAGACCACGGCCTTGATGATCGACTCGTATCGGACCCGCGAGGCGAGGACCGCCACGATGAGGCCCAGGAAGATCACCCCGCTCGTGTAGAAGATCGCCCAGAGCACGTTGTTCCAGACCGCCCCCGACGGCGGGAACGTGCTCAGGTTGATGAAGCTCTTGTCGTTCAGGAGGCCGATGTAGTGGTCCAGGCCCACCCATTCGTTGAACTCGCCGCGGCGTCCGCGGTTGAAGCTCAGCGCGATCGTGTAGATCGTCGGATAGATCAGGAAGATCGCCATCAGGATGGCGGTTGGTCCGAGAAAGAGCAGGGCCGTGCCGTCGTATCGACGTCCGGCCACCTTGGGTGGCGGCGGTGCCTTCATCGCCGTCGGCAGCCCCCCAGGATCCACACCACCTGGCGCGACTACGGCCATGAACTCCCTCGCTTTCGAGAACAGCGACGCGGGCGGCCGTGAGGGCCGCCCGCGTCGGACTACCGAACTAGGTCAACCTCACGATCACTCGGCGTCCCAGGCGGCCTTGACGCGCGTCTGGAAATCCGCCCAATCGATGGTGGTGCCTGGCACGATGGCACGTTGCAGCAACGCGCCGAGGCTCTCGCCGGCGATCCCGGCGGGCAGGAGATCGGCACCGTCGTACCGGATCTCGGCCGCCTTCTGGAGTGATTCAGCCTCACGCACGACGAGCTCGTTCGGGTACGCACTCGTCTCGACACCCGTATGCGGCGACACGATGGCGCCCGTGCCCGCCCAGACCGCGTTGGCCTCGGGGGTGACGACGTACTGCATGAACTGCTTGGCTCCCTCGCTGTCGGTGAGGGCACCGACGACGTCGCCACCGAAGGTCGTGACGTCATCCGTGTTGCCCAGGGTCGGGAAGGGGAACCAGTCGATGGTCTCTCCGATGACGAGGTCCGTGTTGGTCTGAGTGGTAGCGATGCCACCGACGAAACCGCCTTCGTAGAAGACGCCCGCCTCGGGCTCAGGCTTGAAGACCTGCGCGATCGCGTCCGTCCAGGCACGTCCGACAGCAGCATCGATGCCACCGACGACGTACTTGTCGTTGATGACCTCGAGCATCGTGTCGACGTCCTTCTGGACCGATGGATCGGCCCAGTCGCCCTCGGCGCTGAACAGCTTGTCATAGGCGGCGACGCCGGCCTGACGGATATAGATGTTCTCGAACCAGTCGGTCAGGTTCCAGTCGTCCTTGGCACCCAGCGCCATCGCACCGGGCTTGCCGACCAGGGTGTCGAGCGTCGTCTTGAACTCATCCCACGTGGCGGGATTCGCCGTGACGCCGGCCGTCTTGAAGACATCGGGCCGATACCACATCGTGCCCTTGTTGTTGTACTTGGCCGGGACCGCATACAGCTCGTTGTCAACGGTGCCCGCGGCCAGGAAGCCAGCCGGGTAGCTGCTGCTCAGCCCGGCGACGTCGACGCCGAGATCGGCGACCTTCTTGAGCGAGCCGTCCTTGGCGAAGCGCCGCAGGAAGCCGATGCCCGGGATGATCGCGATGTCCGGCGGGTTGCCACCGGTGATTCGCGACTGCAGCGTCGTGGAATACGTCTGCCGGTCGGCCTCGTAGTTGACGCCCCAACCGGTCTTCGTGGTGAAGTCAGCGAGGACGGCCTTGAAGGCCGCTTCCTCGCTGCCGCCCCACAGCGACAGCACATTGAGTGTGCCTGCCGAGCCACTGGTGACCGGCCCGCCAGTCGCGCCCGACGCAGGTGCGCCGTCCGACGCGGGGGCAGCCGGCGAACCGCCGCCGCCGCCGCACGCGGCCGCGGAGAGCGCAGCCACAAGCAACAGCGCCGGGAAACGTAGGGATCTGGTCATCGACTCCTCCTCAGAGCGAAACCGTATGCCCGCCGACGTGCGGGCGTTCAAACCAACCCCGCGATCGGTCGTGCGAGCACGATCAGTCGCGACTCCTCCGCCGGTGTCGACCAGGCCGACCGACGTCTCGTTACGCATCCGCTGACGTCGACCCTGACTGTGTCGCGACCGGTTCTTCCGCCGCCCACCCAAACGGTGCAGGCCGGTCGGAAGGTGCGCACGAGCCTAGAGTCCGCCCGAACATTCTGTCAACGTTGCGGGCGCCTTGCACTCGGGCATTGCCCGGGTACTGCCCGGCTCAGGGTGGCCCCCGCCCTGGGCTTCCCCATCCGCACTCAGCGCCTGAGGAGCTGGACGGTCCGGATCTCCCACGGGCCCAGGGTCAAAGCGAGGCCGTCGGCGGTCAGCGGCAGGTCCGCGCCCGGACGGCCGAGCAGGTCCGCCTCCCGCGCAGCGGCCAGCGGGATCCTGATGGTCGCCGCCGTGGCAGCGGCGGACTCATTCACGATGCGCAGCTCCAGGTGGTCCTCCCGTCGTCGCAGCGAGCTCAGCACCACACCGTCGCCTTCGACGCTGAGGCCAGGCACGGGGGCCGGATCCTCGCCTCCCGACGCTGTCCCGCGAATGACGGCGAACGGGTGGCGGTACTGCTCCGCCGCGGCATGCGTGCCGGCGGTCGTCCACGCGCCCGCGTGTGGGAGCACCGCGAAGGCGAACGTGCGGTGCCCAGGAAGCTGGGCGGCCGGCACCGCGACCTCGGGTCCTGCCGGATCCTCGCGAGACGGATTGGCGTTGCGACTGATCAAGCCGAACGAACGCAGGACCGTCAGGGCCAGCTCGCGACCGTCGACGACCTCGTATTCGGTGACCTGGTCGAGCAGCACACTGCATCCGTCGACGCTGACGAACCCGACGGCCGGGAACGTGGGCAGGGGAACCTCGCCGTGCCCGCCCTCCGGCTCCAGGCCTCGTTCCACGACCGCGAACTGGCCTTCGGCCGCCGATCCCTTGACCCGCGTCGGCAGGGGGATGTGCCACCGGACGCGGTGATCGCGCGAGCCGTTCTCGAACTCGATCCGCACGCGCACGAAGGGCTCATCGGCGCGCAGCTCGAAGATGGTCGTGACCTCGGTCGCGACCGTCCGGTCCGACCGCCCGGACGCGTCCGCGGTCAGGTCGCGCGGCCAGGCGTAGCGCCGGAGGACGACGATCTCGCCGCGCAGCGGACCGTACGCGTCGGGGCGGATATCCACGGACTCCGGCTGCTCGACCAGCCGGTCGTCCTGCGGGGGACCGTAGTTGTAGCTATCCCCGGCGTCGCCGCCATCCACCACCCGCCCGACGCCTTCGAGGACGGTTCCGCCGCCCGCCACTCGGACGGTGCCATCGTCCGCGACCACGATCTCGACCAGCCCGTTCGCCATGCGGCGGTCCGTGACCTCGACCGGGTTTGGGATCGACTCGTGCGGGTCGCCGCCCTCGAGGTGGCGGGCCGGGGCATACCCGAGCGCGGGTGCGGACAGCCGCGCGAGCACGCGACGCCGCTTCGCCACCTCCAGCGTCACGTCCCAGATCTCCTCGGGTCGCTCGGCTGCCGCGGTCGTTAGCTCAGCCACGAGCTCCTCGACGTCAAGCTCGAGGGGCTCGGGAACCCGGTCGAGATGCACCACGATCCTCGGCGGATCCGCGGACGGGTCCACCTCGGTGTTGTTGATGAACCGCCCGAGCAGCTCGCGGCCGTGCCGGCGACGGCGCATGAACTCGCCCACCCCCGATCCCGGGACCCGGAACACGCCGTGGACGGCACCCTCCCGCGACAGCTCCTGGGTCGGCAGGATGCGATCGCCGACGCGCAGCGCAACCGAGGACCAGCCCGCGGGCACCGCGAGGTCGAGCTCGACGATGTCGTGCCGATCGACCGGGGAGGGGTTGACGACCACCCATGTGTCTTCGGGCACCGACGTGGCGAGCCGGCGCGTGACCGACCCGACCAGCCCGGACGCGATCTGCTCCGCCTCTGCGTACCGACCGATCACCTGGGCAACGACCGCGTCGTGCGAGCAGCCGCAGATCGAGTCATGGGCGGAGTTGTCGATGAGGCGCCGCCAGGCTAGCTCGAGCAGGCGCCCCGGCCAGGTCCCGCCGTGCAGCGCGCTCAGCGGCTCGGCGTAGCGCTCGAGGGCGCGCTCGGCGCGCGCGGCCGCGGCCTTGAGGTCGACGCGGGCGGAGACGACGTTCATCAGCATGTTGGCGCGGGCACCGGACCGTAGCTCGCCCACCCAGGTCGGGAGGTCACCGCCCGGGCCGGGATGCCGTTCGCGGTCGCGTTCCATGTAATCGCCCAGCGTTGCCAGCCGCACCTCGACGTCGCCGTCCGCCGCGTTCACGAGATCGACGAGGTCCGCGAGTTGGGCCGACGGCACAGCATGATCGGTCCCGTACATCGCGAGCAGGGATCGGTCGCCATAGGACGGGGCATGGAGACGCCGATACTCGCCGAGCTTCGGGCCGAGGCGGTCCGGCACGTCGAACAGGTGGGCGCCGTTGCCGTAGCCGCCGACGAGGTACTCGGTCTCGACGGCCGATCCATCAGGCGAACGCCATATGAAGGAGTGCCGGTCGATGGCTGCGGGGACGCCGCGCCAGACGGCCGCCCGGTCGATACCGGCCCGGCGCAGGATCTGCGGCATCTGGGCGACGTGCCCGAACATGTCCGGCAGGTAGCCGACCCGCATCGCCCCGCCGAGCCCCTCCGCACGCGCCCACCCGAGCTCGAGGTTGCGCACGATCGTCTCGCCCGACACGAGGAACTCGTCGAGCAGGATCTGCCACGGTCCGATGGCCAGCCGCCCCTCGGCGATGAGCTGGCGGATGACGGGTTCGGCCTCGGGCCGCACCTCGAGATAGTCGTCCACGGTCGCGGCCTGACCGTCGAGTGTGAACCGGAGACGCGGGTCGGCAGACATCCGTTCGAGCAGCTGGTCGATGAGGTCGACCAGCCGCATCCGGAACACCTGAAAGGGCTCGTACCACTCGCGATCCCAGTGCGTATGTGGCACGAGGTGGACGACGGCCCGTTCGGACGTCACGCGGCTTCGCCCCCGATCGCGATGCCCAGCCGCGTGCTCATCGCGGCGATGGCCCGCTGGCACGTGACGATGTCGGCTCGCCCCGCGGCCACGCCCGCAGCCGGCTCCCGGCCATCGATCACCAGGTCGTGGAAGGCGAGCAGCTCCTGCTCGAACGCCTCGTCGATCGACGTCCAGACTTCGTCCCGCCGGCCGCGGTCCTCCGTCGTGATGCGAAGCACGGTCGGCCGATGGAGCAGGTACGGCGACGGGAAGGCGAGCTCGACGGTGGCCGCCTCGTACACCACGCGGACCTCCTCCCGGTAGGCCGGGTAGTCGGGGAGAAAGTGCCAGCGGACCGACACGCGGCCGTCCGATGGCAGGGACCCCGTCAGCTCGACCGAGGGCGGCCAGGCGCCGTCCGGCCATGTCCACGTGCCGTCGATCGCGGTCGGGTCGCCGGCGAACGCCCGTATCAGCGCGAGCTCGTGGACGATGCTGCCCAGGAGGATGTCGGTATAGAGCCGTCCGAAGGCTGCGGCGCCGGCGTCGCCCAGGGCGTCGCGTCGGAGGCGGTCGGTGGCTGCGGCGAAGGCTGCGCGGGTCGCCTCGGGCACGTCGGCCGGGGAGGGGAGCAGCCGTGCGTGTGCAAGTTGCGCCTCGGATGTCGGATGCAGGACGGTGACCTCGATCGCACGGGGCGCGCCGAAGCCGCGCTCGTCGGCAACCCGTCGCGCGTGTACCACCGCCGGGTCGTACAGCTTCATGTAGCCGACCTGCAGACGGCGCGCCGGATCGGCCGCGAGCCGTCCAGCGATGTCGTCGGCCTCCGCGAGCGTGAACGCGAGCGGCTTCTCGGCGAAAACCGCGAGGCCCGCCTGGAGCCCGGCCGTCACCGCGGCAGCGTGGGAACCAGAGGTCAGGATGAGCAGCCCGTCCAGGTCTGGCGCCCTCACGATCTCGTCGACCGAGCCGAATCGCCGGTCGGCTGCGACCTGGTACCGGTCGCCGATTGCCGCCGTGAGTGTCGGCGAGAGGTCGGCGATCGCCCCGATCTCGAACGTGTCACGCAGTCGCTCGACGAGCGGGAGATGGACGGCCTGCGCCACGGCCCCGAGCCCGGCGATCCCGAGGCGGACGCGGCGGGAGGGCGAGCCGGCCTCGGGCTGGGACGTCATGAGCGCCGAGTATATCGAGAGGCCCGTGCCGTAGGCTTTCCGCCATGACGCACGAGTCCGGCTCACGCGACCGCGGCCCGGCCCCGGTCACCGGTGCTGCCTTCGGGGACGACTGGTGGCGGAACGGGATCATCTACCAGATCTATCCGCGCAGCTTCGCGGATAGCGACGGCAACGGGCTGGGTGACCTGCCCGGCATCATCGCCAAGCTGGATTACCTGACGGACCTCGGTGTCGATGCCCTGTGGCTCTCGCCGATCTACCCGTCACCGGGTCTCGACGTCGGCTACGACGTCAGCGACCACACGACGGTGGACCCGATCTTCGGGGGCGACGCCGTTTTCGACCAACTCGTCGACGAAGCTCACCGGCGTGGCATCCGGGTGATCCTCGACCTGGTCATGAACCACACCAGCGACCAGCACGCGTGGTTCCAGGCCAGCCGGGCGTCGCGCGACGGCCCGTATGCCGATTGGTACCTGTGGCACGACGCGGCCGGTGAGGACGCGGATGGCCGGCCGCTCTCGCCCAACAATTGGTTGTCTTGGTTCGGCGGGTCGGCGTGGCAATGGGACGAACCACGTCAGCAGTTCTACATGCACACCTTCCTGGTCGAGCAGCCCGAGCTCAACTGGCGCAACCCGGCCGTCGAGGCGGCCCAGTTCGCGATGGTCCGCGGCTGGCTGGACCGCGGGGTCGATGGCTTCCGACTCGACGTGTTCAACGCGTTCCTGAAACATCCCGAACTGCTGGCAAACCCCGAGATCGATGGCGCCACGCTGTGGGCGCGCCAGCAGCACCTCTACGACCGCGACCAGCCCGACTTCCCGGACCTGATCGGCCGCTTCCGGGCCATCGTCGATGAGAAGCCGGGTCGGATGTCGGTCGGCGAGCTGTTCGCCAGCGAAGCCGAGCGCGCCGTCGTCCTCACGACCGACCGCCACATGGTGTTCGACTGGGCGCTGCTCGCGGCGCCGTGGTCGGCCGAGGCGTACGGCGACGCGATCTGGCTGCGCGAGAAGATGTTCGGCGACGAGCGCTGGCTCGCCAACGTGCTGTCCAACCACGATCAGGCGCGGCAGGCCACGCGCCTCGCCGACTCGGCCGGGATCGCCGATACCGACGCGGTCGCTCGTGCAGCCGCCGTCGTCCTCCTGACGATCCGTGGCACGCCGTTCATGTACTACGGTGAGGAGATCGGGCTGGGCGATGTCGCCATCCCGGTCGGCGAGATCATCGACCCACCCGCCCGGCGGGCGCTCGTCGACCCCGACTTCGAGTGGTGGAACCGCGATCAGTGCCGATCGCCGATGCCGTGGACGGCCGAGGCGGGTCACGGCTTCACGACCGGCCCGCCATGGCTCCGCTTCGGTGACGATGCCGCCGATCGCAATGTCGCCACCGAGACGAGCGATCCGGATTCGGTGCTGTCGACCTACCGGCGCCTGATCGCCCTCAGGCGTTCGAGCGCGGCGCTCCGGTCGGGCACGCTCCGCCTGGCCCAGACCGAGTCACCGGACGTCCTGGCGTGGCACAGGGAGGCCCCAGGCGAGCGCTTGCTGATCGTCGCCAACTTCGCCGATGAGCTGCGCGCCACTCATCTCCCGGACGGGGACGGGAGCTATCGGGCGATCGGTGGGTCCCATGCCGACCCAACGGCACCGGCCGACGACGGCTCACTGTCTCTACGGCCACTCGAGGCTGTCGTCCTCCGCGCCGACTGAGGCGGCCCCGTCGCGCTGCTACGATTACCCGACGACGCCGCTCGACGGCGATCCCCGGGGAGGTCACCCGTGCCGCTCGATTTCCTCAAGCGCAAGAACGTTCCGGAGCCAGGCGCGCCGCAACCCGCGACGCGGGGGCCGGCGGGCTCCCTCGTCATGCCCGAGGAAGTCGTCGCCCAGGATTTCCAGCTGAAGCTGTACTACGCCGGGAAGACCAGCGAAGGCGTGCGGATGAAGGCCGGACCGCAGGCGATGGCCGAGCTGCCGTCGATGCTGGTCGGGCTGGCCAAGGCGGAGATCGAGGTCGTCGAGCCGCTGCCCATCGAGTTCAGCCAGGCCACCCCGACGATCGCCCGCCCGTCCGAGGCGATGCAGTGGCTCAACGCGCATCACATCCACTCGCCGATCACGCGCCACGCCCTCGTCGTGCTGGAGTCGATCGACGCGGTCGACCTGGCTTTCGATACCTTCGTGTGCTCCTTGCTCGACGGCGAGATCGACACGAGCGGCTACCCGGAGTACAACGCGGTCGTCGGCGGTGTTGCCGCTCACTGGGACGAGGCGACCGGCGACATGATCTGCCGAGCCGTCGTCGGCTGGGGTGGCCGCGGCGTCCGCGGCGATACGGACCGCATCGGCAACAAGCTGCTCGCCGGGATCCTGACGAACATCCTCGCCAACCAGCATGCGGTCGGGCTGACCGCGATCGAACGACCTGTGCCGGCGGCCGGCCGTGGCGGCCTCGTCTGCGCCCACTGCGGGTTCGCGTCGGCCCACGAGCGGGCCTTCTACTGCCCGAAGTGCGGCATGCGCCTGCTACGCGGCTGACCGTCCCGCCCGGAGATGCCTCTCTACGACTACGACTGTTCCGCGTGCGGGCGACGATTCGAGGCGATCCACGGCGTGCACGACGACCCGCCGGCGGCGTGCCCGCTGTGCGGGTCGGGCCCCGTCCGCAAGACGATCAGCGCTCCCGCGTTCCATTTCAAGGGCTCGGGCTGGGCCAAGAAGGAGCGCCGCACGACTCCGACCTCGACCAAGGAGTCGTCCTCGGACGGGGCGGAGAGCGGCTCGAGCTCGACCGGCGACGCAGGCGCCCCGGCCAAGGGTGACGGCGAGTCGACCTCGCCTTCGACCGCGTCGAAGACGACCCCGTCTTCGACGAAGACAACCGACTGATCCGATGCCGTCGGGCGCGGACTGGATCACGCTCAACGAGGCCAAGGCGATCTTGGCCGCCGCCAACGTCCACTTCACGACATCGACGATCGGTGGCTGGGCACGGGACGGCAAGCTACAGAGCATCAAGCTCGGTGGTCGCAGGTTCGTGCGCCGTGGCGAGATCCGGAAGCTGATCGCCGCGCCGCGGCGGGTCCCGGCAGACACGGTCCAGCCGGCGCTCTTTAAGGACTGGCGCGACTGAGCGCGCGATCGATGGATCCGGTCAAGATCCTGGAGAAGGTCCTCGACGAGCCGCGGGTGGCGGAGGTTCGGCGGGTCCTCGACGTCTATGGACGAGCACCCGGAGGCCTCCTGGCGAACGGTCTCGCGTTCTCGGCGCTCTTCGCGGTCGTTCCTATCGCGCTGGTCACGCTCGGCGTGGCGGGCCTTATCGTCGACAACCCGGCCGTCCAGGAGCAGCTCGCCCAAGCGCTCGGTGCCGTCGTGCCGCCCCTGGCCGAGCTGATCGACCAGGCTCTTGTCGCCATGGCCCAGGGAGCCGCGCTCACATCGATCATCGGCGTGGCCGGGCTGATCTGGACGGTCAGCCAGTTCTACGTGACCATCGACGTGGCCTTCGCGCGGATCTTCACCGATCGACCGGAGCGGGACGTGCTGCGCCGGACGGCCCGCGGTTTCGTGTGGGTCGCCGGGCTCGTCGGGGTCGTCGTCGCGCTGATCGTCGGCGGGTCGCTGGCCGCCGCAGCGGAGGCACTGCTCCCGACGACGACCACGGCGCTCACCGTGATCGGTCGGGTCGTCACGTCGCCGCCGGTCGTGATCCTGGTGACCGTCGGCGTGGTCCTTGTCATCTACAGGATCGTCCCGCCGCGGTCGCCGTCACTGCGATCGGCCGTGGTCCCTGCGATCGTGGCAGGGCTCGGGATCTACCTGCTGGGCCAGGTCTTCCTGTTCGTCGCCCCGCGGATCGTCGGGGTCGCGGCGCTGGCGGGTCCGCTTGCCACGGCGTTCATCGCGCTCGCGTGGCTGTCGTTCTCGTTCCAGATCCTGCTCCTCGGAGCGGCCTGGGTGCGGGTCCGGGACGACGCGGGGACGGCGGCGGAAGAGTCTGCCGAGAACGAGTCAGCCTTGCTGGGTCCCGCAGCGCCGGCAGAACCTGGCATTGGCGGAGAGTGACAACCCGCAGCTGACGCATGGTTGCACGCCGCCCATGACCTTCGGGCTCGACGCGGGTCCGACGGTGGCGACCTCGCGTGCCGATTCGGCCCAGAGCGCTTCCATGCCGCCGCTCGCGGCGGCGGGACGCCCGAGGAACGGAAGACCGTCGGCTGACGGTGGGCGCGGCCACTCCGGCTGCGCGGGCCACTGTGGCTCGGCGGTGGCCGCGATCGTGTCGGGCGGCGCGCTCGGCGCCTGCGGGGTCGATGCGGGGACCTGATCCGGGGTCGGCGCTTCGGGGGCGACGATCTGCCACGTCGGCTGGAACACGAGGTCGTCGCGCGCCTCGCCCTCTGCAGCGGCGGCGGCTGCGAGAGCGGCTGCAGCGGCGGCGGCCGCCGCTGCTTCGTCGTCGGCCCTGGCTTGTGCAGCCGCGGCCTCGGCCGCCTGCTGGGCCTGCGCCTGGGCGGCCGCTGCATCGGCCGCTTCCCGTGTCCTGGCCTCGAACGCCGCGGCAGCGGCGGCTTCCTGGGCCTTTGCCTGAGCAGCCGCGGCCTCGGCCACTTCCTGCGCCCTCATCTGAGCGGCCGCTTCTTCCTCGGCCCGTGCCTGGGCGGCTGCCGCTTCTTCGGCCCGTGCTCGCGTGGCCGCGGCAGCGGCGGCTTCCTGCGCCCGGACCTGCGCAGCCGCGGCAGCTGCGGCCTGCTCGGCCCGTGCCTGTTCGGCGGCGGCTTCGGCCGCCTGCTGGGCCTGCGCCTGGGCGGCCGCAACCTCGTCGGCCCTCGCCCTCGCGGCGGCGGCCTCCTCGGCCTCGGCCTGGGCAACGGCCGCCTCGGCCGCCGCGGCCATCGCCGCACCGGCAGCTGCCGCCTGCGCCCGCTCGTACGCGGCCAGCTGCTCGTCGATGTCCTCGCCAGGCCGGAAACGACCGAGCAGATCGGTCGTGTTGGCCGCGGCCACCGCGGCGTGGTCGGTAGAGACCGCGTCCGTGGCTGGAGCGGTCGTTGGCAGCTCGACGTCGGCTTCTGCGGCGACCGGTGCCTCGTCCAGCGCCTCGTCCAGCGCCTCGGCCGCGACGTCGTCGATCGGCGCCGCCTCGACCGGTCCGGAGTCCGCCTGCCGGCGGGCCGCAGCATCGATGGCTTCAAGGAACGAGCTTGGGCCGTCGCCAGCCAGCTCCTGCTCGGGCATGAGATCCGACGTCGGCCATGCCATCGGCTCCGGCTCTGGCCAGGCCATCGGCTCCGCAGGCGCCGGGGCCTCAGCCGGTTGGTCATGCCCGTTGCGGTCGTTCAGGCCGATCGCCTCGTTATCTGTGAGGGCGATCGCGCCCCCCGCCCCGATGTTGGAGAAGGGCGCGGGCAGGATCTCGTGGCCGAGGTGCGGGGCACAGGACAGGCAGCGTCCATCCGCCTCGTTCCAGCAGTTGCCGCACGTGTACTGGCGGCAGCTCATGCAGAAGTTGAACGTCTTATGGAACGCGTCGAGCTGCTGCGCGGTCTGCTGGCGATCGGTCTCGTTTCGCGCGGCCGCCATGGCCTCGTCCATCGAGGTGTCGTCCGACAGGACGAAGTTCTTGAGACCGCGCGACATCACCTTGAGGCCCTTGAGCCGGGGCCCTCGCGGGTTCGCGGATTCGAACGTATACCGCGTGCCGCAGCGTTCGCAGAATGATTCGGTCAGGATCTCCGGCATCGAGTCCCCGGGATGTGCGTGGACGAGTTCGGACGGCAGGCGTCGAACAGGGGCGAGAGTATAGCGCAGGGCCCTCGCCGCCCCTCGGCCGGGGGTACTCCGTCGAGCGCGCGGATGGTCCGGTCCAGTGACGATGGGGGTCCGCCGGGACCCTCTGCTAGTCTGCGACCGACCATGCCGCCGTTCGCCGCCATCGAGCGGTTCTTCGAGCGCCTCTTCGAGCGTCCATCGGCACGTCTCTTTCGCGCACGATTGCAGCCCGTCCAACTCCAGCGCCGCATCGAGCGCGCGATGGAATCGGAGCGCCTGGCCACGGCCGACCGCACGCTCGTCCCGAACCGGTTCGTCGTCCACCTCAACCCGGTCGATCTCGAGGGCTTCGGGGACATGACCGCGTCGCTGGCGTCAGAGCTGGCCGACGGGGCATTGGTCTTCGCTCGGACCAGGCACTACACGCTCGTCGACCGGCCGCGCGTGACGCTGTTCGCCGATGGCGCCGTCGAGCGTGCCGACATCCGCGTGATCGCCCGCTTCGCCGATCCGATCGCGGGTCAGCAGCGGTCGGCGAGCCCCGTTGCCGACGATGAGCTGGACGACCGGTCGACGCCCGCGGGTGCCCGTGCAGAGATGGCCAGCCTCCAGCCTGCGGCCGCCGGCAACGTCGCGGTCCACGGCGACACGATGGTGTTCACCGTGCCTCGTCCGAGCGCCCCGGCCGCACGCCTGCGGATCATCGACCGCGACGGCGAGGAGCACCTCCACGTCTTCGACGGGACGGGGCTGACGATCGGCCGGGCCGCGGACAACGATCTGGTGCTCCCCGACGGGCGCGTCTCGCGCCATCACGCACGGATCGCCGGCCGTCGTGGCACCCTCGTGTACGCCGACCTGGGCAGCACCAACGGATCGCGCGTGAACGGCGTGCAGGTCGGCGAGCTCGTGCTCGGGGCGGGCGACCGGATCGAAGTCGGGGACACAGTGATCGTCGTCGAGGTCGCCGGGGACATCCCCTGATGGACGGCCTGCTCCTCATCGTCTGGGTCGTCCGGCTCGCGTTCCTCGCGCTGCTGTACCTCTTCCTGGCACGAGTCGTGCGCTCGTTGCTGCGCGACCTTCGCGCGGCTGCCCGTGAGCCGGGTGCGTCGCTCGGGCGGTTGGTCGTGCTCGAATCGCCGGGCGGCGACCCGGAGGCCGGCCGCTCGTTCGACCTCGACGCGATCACGACACTGGGTCGCGACGTCAACAACGCGATCGTCGTCGAGGACCCATTCGCGTCTGG
Source organism: Candidatus Limnocylindrales bacterium (assembly GCA_035717785.1). Classification (GTDB taxonomy): domain Bacteria; phylum Chloroflexota; class Limnocylindria; order Limnocylindrales; family CSP1-4; genus SPCO01. The sequence goes on along the minus strand of DASTIG010000226.1, from coordinate 16,606 downwards.
TGAGCACGCGGTGCTGACGTACCGTGGCCGCAGCTGGTACGTGGAAGACCTCGGCAGCACGAACGGGACCTTCGTGAATGGGCGCGCCGTCGCGTCGGTGGCGCCGCTCGGCTTCGGTGACGAGGTCTCGATCGGTCAGGTGCGCATGCGGCTCGAGCGGGCGCGCCCGTCGTGACCGGCGCAAGCCGGCCCGCGGCCCGCCTCGAGCTGCCGACCATCCTCGGCGCGATCCATCCGCGCGCCAGGTGGACCGAGACACGCCTCCTCGCGATCGCGGCCGTGGCCCTCGTCGTCGGCAGCATCTCCCTGAGCGCGGGCATGACCGGCCGGCTCGCCCTGTACGCGCCGCAGGGGCTCACGATCTATCTGGTCGCGCTGGGGCTAGCGCACCTCGCGCAGGTCCTGGCGGGCCGGCGGTCGGACGAGGTGCTGCTGCCGGTCGTGGGCCTGCTCGGCGGCATCTCTCTGCTTCTCATGCAGCGCCTGCCACAGGACCTCGTCACGATGGAGGTCGGTGGGTTGGCGCTCGGGCTCGGCGATACGCAGCTGCTGTGGCTCGTGCTCGCCATCGGCGTCGCGACGACGCTCGGCATCGTCGTGCGCTCCGACAGCGGGCTGCGCCGCTACAAGTACACGTGGGCCGCGGCCGGCATCGCGCTGCTGCTGCTGACGTTCGTCTTCGGGTCCGATGTCGCCGGGCAGCGCCTGACACTCCGGCTCGGGCCGTTCAGCGGCCAGCCCTCGGAGCTCCTCAAGGTCATCCTCGTCGTGTTCCTGGCTGGTTACCTCTCCGAGAACCGGCCGCTGCTGATCGAGCAGGACACGCGCCTCGGGCCGCTTCGTCTGCCGCCATTGCCCTACCTCACCCCGATGGTCGCGATGTGGGCGATCGCCCTCGGCATCGTCGTCGTGCAGCGCGACCTGGGCGCCGCGCTGTTGTTCTACGCCGTGTTCCTCGCCCTCGTCTATGCCGCCACGGGACGGCTCAGCCTCGTCGTCATCGGGTCGATCCTGTTCTTTCTCGGAAGTGCCGTCATGGCGAACCTCTTCGACCATGTCCGTGCGCGGATCGATATCTGGGTCGATCCGTTCGCCGACCCGCTCGGCGCCGGGTACCAGGTCGTGCAGTCGCTCCACGCATTCGCCCGCGGCGGGCTGCTCGGCACCGGTCTCGGCGAGGGTCTGCCGATGGTCGGCGGGCGACTGCCGATCCCCGAGGTCCACACCGACTTCCCGCTTGCGGCGCTCGGTGAGGAGCTGGGGCTGGTGGGCGTGATCGCGATCCTCGGCCTGTTCTTCGTGCTGATCGAGCGGGGACTGCGGATCGGCGCCGCGGCTGCGGACGACTTCCGGGCGATCCTCGCGGTCGGCCTCGCCCTGGTGGTCGGCGTCCAGGCATTCATCATCGCCGGCGGCAACCTCAAGGTCCTCCCGCTGACCGGGGTGACGCTGCCGTTCATCAGTTACGGCGGTTCGTCCCTGCTCGTGAACGCCATCGTCGTGGGGCTGTTGCTCGCCCTGTCCGACAAGGGGGTCGAGCCGCCACCGCCCCCGACCGGCGTCCGTCGCTGGCGCGACCGACTGCGGCGGAGGGCCGCCTGATGCTTGCCACGTCGAGCCGACGCCGCCCGCTCGGCCGGACGATCGTCCACGTCGCCCTCGTCCTGACGCTGGCGTTCGCCGTCCTCGCCGGCGCGGGCGGGTACTGGGCGGTCGTGCGGTCGACCGATCTCACGCACTCGCCCTATGACCCGGCGGTCATCGCCGCCTCCCGGACCGTGCCGCGCGGCAGGATCATCGATCGCGAGGGCAACGTCCTCGTTCGCAACAAGGAGGACGCGAACGGCGAGCTGTACCGCGTCTACAGCGGTGAGACCATCAGCCAGGTCGTCGGCTACGCGTCGGGGCGTTACGGGCGCGCGGGCCTCGAGCTCGCCTACGACGCCGAGCTGTCGGGTCTCGCGGGCGACCCGCTCGCCGATGCTCTCCGCAAGTTCGGCACCGATCCGTACGATCCCAAGGACCTCCATCTCGCGCTGTCGTGGGACCTCCAGCGTGCGGCCGTGCGCGCACTCGGGGCACGACGAGGGGCGGTCGTGATGCTGGATCCGCGGACGGGCGAGGTGCTGGCGCTCGCCTCGACGCCCACCTACGACGCGTCGGCGATCAGCAACCCGGCGACATCCCAGGCCGCTTTCGAGGCCCTCCAGAACGACCCCGGCCAGCCGTTGCTACCGCGTGCGACGCTCGGCCGATACGTGCCCGGATCGGTGTTCAAGATCGTGACGGCGATCGCGGGGCTGGCGTCGGGAGCGATCACGCCCGAGACGACGTATGCGGAGCAGCCCCCCGCCGAGAAAGACGGCCTGCTGGTCGAGGGTTTCCGCATCAGGGACGGTCACCACCGGGTGACCGGGAATCGGCGGCTCGACCTCGTCGAGGCAACCGAGGTGTCCTGCAACATCTGGTACGCCCTGACGGGTTTGCGGACGGGCGGGGCCGAGCTCGTCGACCACGCCGCGCGGCTCGGGTTCGGTAGCCCGATCCCGTTCGACCTGCCTACAGCGGCTTCGCAGGTCACCGACGGCTCCGGCAGCGCGCCCGGTGGCTTCGTCGACGATGTCGAGCTGGCCAACGCGGCATACGGTCAGGCGGAGACCTTCGTCACGCCGCTGCAGATGGCGCTGGTCGCGTCGTCGATCGCCAACGGCGGCGAGCTGATGCGACCGCGCCTCGTGACCGCCATGACCGGCAAGGGCGGCACCCGTCAGATCGGCGCGCAGACCCTCGCCCACGTCCTGAACCCAGCGGACGCCGCCTCCATCAACCGGGCGATGGTCGCGGCCGTGGAGGGCGACCTGGGCCGGCAGTTCACCACCGGAGCGAAGGTGCCGGGTGTCACGACCGCGGGCAAGTCGGGCACGGCCGAGCTCGGCGGTCGCGGCGAGCCACACTCCTGGTTCATCGGGTTCGCCCCCGCGGAGGCGCCGACGATCGCCATCGCCGTCATCGTCGAGCAGGCCGGGCGTGGGGCTGAGGTCGCCGCGCCGATCGGCGGCGACCTCATGGCCCTGCACCTCGGGGCGGGAGGCTGATGGACGAAGGGTCCGACCCGAACGCGACAGAGGCACGTCCCTCCCGCCCCTTGATCGAGCGGATCGGCCTGGCCGCGATCGCGGCCGTCCTGGCCGTCCTCTTCGGCGGCGTCGCGGTCGCGGCGTGGCTCGGCGGTGAGGTGTTCCTCGCCGCGATGGGCACCATCGGCTGCCTCATGACCGCGTGGGTCGGTGGCTTGACGCTGTTCCGCGGCTAGAGGAGAACAGCGATCGGAGTCCGCTGCGCAAGTTCGAACGATTCGGCCCCGCCGCAACGCCATGAGTGTCAGGCGCGTCCCACAGATACCCATACGACGGGAACTGAAAAGACGGAGCCGACGTAGTATCCGTTGACACGACCGACCGACAGTCTGGTTCGTCGCCCCCATCCCGTGCCCGTCCGCGGCGGTGTCCCCCGCACCGCTGACCCCTGAGAGAGGCCGATGTCGAAGATCCAGGAGACCGGGGACAAGGTCCTCGCCAACGTCGAGCGCGTCATCGTCGGCAAGCACCATGAAGTCCGATTGGCGCTCGTCGCGCTGTTGTGCCGCGGCCACCTCCTCATCGAGGACGTCCCGGGCACCGGCAAGACGGTCCTCGCCAAGGCCATCGCGCGCAGCCTCGGTTGCTCGTTCCGGCGGATCCAGTTCACCCCGGACCTTCTGCCGTCCGACGTGACCGGCCTGTCGATCTACAACCAGAAGACCCAGGAGTTCGAGTTTCGACCCGGGCCGATCATGAGCCAGGTCGTCCTCGCTGACGAGATCAACCGGGCGACCCCGAAGACGCAGTCGTCGCTCCTCGAGGCCATGGAAGAGCGCCAGGCGACGATCGACGGCGTCACGCATCAGATGCCCGATCCATTCCTGGTCATCGCCACGCAGAACCCGATCGAATATGAGGGCACCTTCGCGCTCCCGGAGGCACAGCTCGACCGCTTCATGCTGCGCATCCGGCTGGGCTATCCGCAGCCGATCGAGGAGATCGTCATCCTCGACGAGCAGAAGCGCACCCATCCGCTCGAGGAGCTCGAGGAGGTCCTGAGCGTCAAGGACCTGCGGGGCCTCCAGGAGGCCGTCCGCGAGATCTACGTCGACTCGACAGTGGCCGACTACATCGTCCGCGTCGTCGGCGCGACCCGGACCCATCCCGACGTCTATCTCGGCGCGTCGCCGCGCGGCTCGATCGCGCTGTACCGCGCGGGCCAGGCGCTGGCCGGCCTGCTCGGACGCGATTACGTCATCCCCGACGACATCAAGTCGCTGGCCGAGTCCGCGTTGGCCCACCGCCTGATCATCAAGACCAGTTCGTCGATCCATGACGTGCAGGCCGCCCAGGTCGTCCGCGAGATCCTCGACACGACACCGATCGACGGCATCCGACCGACCGGCGGTGGCCCGACAGAGATTCGCCCGGCGACCCCGGGAGTCCAGACACGACCCGGCGCCTAGCGACGCGGCGATCGGGTCCGGCGTAGAGATCCCGGCGCGATGTTCCGACGTCTCCAGGCCATCATCCTCGCGACGATCCTCGTCGTCGCCGCGTTCTCGACCGGCTACGACTTCCTGTTCTACCTGCTCTACCTCGGGATCCTCGTGGTCGGCGGGTCGTACGTCCTGGTGCGCCTCGGCTTGTCGGACCTGGAGGCCGGGTATGCCGTGAGCCAGCTGCACGGCCACGTCGGCGATCGCATGCGCGTCACCTACACGCTGCGCAACAGCAGCCGTTTCCCGAAGCCGTGGCTTGAGATCCACAACCCGACCACGCTGCCCGGCGGCCTGCCTGGCCGCGCCCTCACGCTCGGCGGTCGGAGCGAACGGTCGTGGCTCATCCGGGCGCCACTCACCCGCCGCGGGCACTTCCGGATCGAGCCGCTCCACATCCGGACCGGCGACCCGTTCGGCTTCTTCGAGGCAGCGGCGACCGTCGGACAGGGGATCAGCGTCGTCGTCTATCCGCGTCTCGAGCCGCTGCCGTTGTGGCGCCTCCCGTCCGCCAGCCTCGAGGGCAGTCAGACATCACCCGAGCGAACCCTGCAGACCACACCACTCGCGACGACCGTCAGGCCGTATGCACCGGGCGACAGCATGAACCGGATCCATTGGAAGTCGACGGCGCGTCACGGGGAGATCCAGGTCAAGGAGTTCGACCTCGAGCAGACCGCCGATGCGTGGATCATCCTCGACCTCCAGCGCAGCATCCAGACCGGGCATGGCGAGGAATCGACGTCCGAGGCCGCCATCCGCGCGGCCGCCTCGATCGCCGACAAGGCGCTCAACGAGAACCGCGCGGTCGGGATGACCGTCAACGCCGGGCGGACCGCCTATCTGCCCGCCGACCGTGGGGGCCGCCAGCACCAGAAGGTCATGCAGCTGCTCGCGGCCGTCGACGCTGACGCGAGCACGCCGCTCGTCGAGACGCTCATCGGGTCGGTCGGCCGCTTGCGGCGCGGGATGACTGCCGTCGTCATCACGGCCTCGCTCGATCCCACGTGGATCCGGCCGCTTGCCGCATTGCGCACGCGCGGCGTCGGCTGCGTCGTGGTGATCGCGGATGCGACCGCGTTCGCGCGAGCCGAAGCTGCGGCACGAGCCTCTCAGGACGGGTCGACGGTCCGGACCGACCCAGCGGCCGACGAGCTGGCGGCCAAGCGGCGCCGGGCGCTGCTCCACGCGCTGGCCGAGTATGAGCTCAAGGCCCACACGATCGTTCCGAACACGCCACTCGGCGAGGTCCTCGCCTCATGACCGCCCGGACCGAGGGGGATCTGCTCCGGTCGCTGCGCCGGGTCGACGGCTGGTTCACGGTCGGCCTGGTCGTGCTGGTCTGCGCGACCCTCGCGTGGTCGCTCGATGACGCGCTGCTGGTTCTCGGTCGGGACGAGTACACCGACTTCCTGTTCTGGGCGGCGATCGGCGGCGTCACGGCGGGGCTGGTCGGCCCGCTCGTCGGGTGGGGTCGATGGAAGACGCACGTCATCGGGGCGGTCTTCGCCGCACTGCTGGTGCCGCTGCTCGTCGGCTGGACGCTCATTCCGACCGGCGCCCCGCCGGGCGAGCTCTTCCAGCGGACGACCGACAGCGTCGTCCAGGCATGGTCCGACCTCGCGCTCGCCGGTCGGATGTCGACGATCCAGTTCGGGCATCACTTGTTCGCTCTCGGGATCCTGACGTGGGCCACGTCGCAGTTCGCGAGCTACGCGGCGTTCGGCCATCGGCGGCCGATCAACGCGGTCGTGGTCGTGGGCTCGCTGCTCCTGGCGAACATGGCGCTGACGGTGCGCCCCCAGCTGACGTTCCTCGTGATCTTCTCGATCGCGAGCCTGTTCCTGCTCGTCCGGTTCCACACGCTCGACGAGCAGTCCGACTGGCTCCGCCGCCGTATCGGCGACCCCACCGCGATCTCGGCGCTCTACCTGCGTGGCGGCACGGTCTTCATCATCGCGGCGATCAGCGGCTCGCTCCTGCTCACGAACGCGGCCTCGTCGGCACCGCTGGCCGGCGCATGGACCGATGTGGGCGCACGGGTCATCGAGTGGGGCCAGTTCCTCGAGCGGTTCCTGCCGGCGTCACGGTCGAGCCGCTCGCTCGGGCCGACCTTCGGCGACAGCACCCTCGTCGGGTTGACCTGGAACACGACCGACCAACTGCAGCTGCGCGTCCAGTTCCCGGCCGAGGAGCGTTTCCCGCCCTTCCTGGCGGCGGCCTACTACGACCAGTTCAGACTCACCGGTTGGGTGCGCGCCGAGCAGGCCGAGCTGTCGCGTGACCCGGGTGCCGATGTCCTGGCCGGCACCGCCGAGCATGTCACCCTGACCGGACGACGCGCTCTCGAGGCCACCATCACGCCGGCGTACGCCCGACGCGAGATCTTCGCGCCTGGCCTCCCGAGCACGATCAGCCAGGTTTCCAAGCTCCGCATCATCGGCGCGGGCGGGCACCTCGCCGGGATCGAGCGCGAGCCGTCCAGTGCGCCATATACGGTGACGACGCTCGTGACAGCGGACGAGAAGAACGGCGGCTGGACGGAGGAGCGCCTTCGGGCGGCGGGGCAGGACTACCCGGCCGAGATCGTCGCGCTGTATGGGAAGGACACGCTGCCCGACGGCTCGCTCGGACCGCAGTCGACCGCCCTGCTCTCCGAGATCCTCCAGAACGCTCCGTCGAACAACCCGTACGACCTGGCGATCGAGATCCGCGACACCCTCATCGACACAGCACGGTTCGAGTACGACACGGACCTGAGCGACCGACCGTGCGTCGACACCTCGATCGTCGAGTGCTTCGTGCTGAACAAGGCCGGCTTCTGCCAGTACTACGCGTCGACGATGACGGTGTTCCTCCGCGAGCTTGGCATCCCGGCCCGGTTCGTCGAAGGGTTCCTCCCCGGCGAGCCCGATGCGTCTGGTGGCGGCCGTACTATCCGTGCCCACGACGCCCACGCCTGGGTGCAGGCCTACTTCCCGGGTTACGGCTGGATCGACTTCGATCCGACCGGCGGTCCGGAGCGCTCGGGCGAGCTCGCGCCGATCCCGTCGGGCGCCCCCGTCGCGAGCGGGACACCGCGACCGTCGGGCAGCGGCTCGGGCGGTCCGGCCATCCCGACCCTGCGAGGCGAGATCGATCAGGGTCCTGGCGGTTCGGTGAGCGGGAGGGCCGGGGACCGGACGCCGGTCGGCCTGTTCATCGTGATCACGCTGCTGCTCGCGGTCGTTGTGGGGTCGCTCGCCGCCGTCGCGTGGCGGCGCGGCCCGCGCGGCACGCTGTCCGCGGACGACGCGTACGGCTCCGTGTCGCGGCTGGCGTCGCGCCTGGGGTTCGGACCGCGGCCGACGCAGACCGTGTACGAGTACGCGGGCGCACTCGCCGACGAGCTGCCGATGGTCCGCCCGGAGCTCGAGACCGTGGCGCGAGCGAAGGTCGAGGTCGCCTACGGTGCGCGGTCGCTGGCCGACGAGCGGCTGGCCGCTCTGCGCCACGCCCACCGACGGCTGCGGGTACAGCTTCTCCGCCTCCTCACGCGTCGTCGCCGCCGGCCGAGGCGCTGGCGAGGCTAGTGGCTGCGGCGGTGCTGGGCGCAGTGATCCCTCGTGATAGCATCGGGCACGGTGCACGGAGGGCGCCGCCGGGTCCGCGGACAGGACCGAGTCCACCTCCGATCGCGTCTATCTGCTCCGACGATCTCCTTGAGGCCTGCTCGCGGACCACGGGCCGCCGAAAGGAGTCGTCCGATGCTAGCGCTGCCACCCCGTCCTGATCTCGACCAGCTCCGCACGCTGGCGAAGGAACTCGTCCGCGCCGCCAAGGCGGGCGAGCCGCCGGCAGTCGAGCGGTTACGTGCGGTCTCCGCTCCGATGCGACTCGCCGGTGCGCAGCTTGCCATCGCGCGCGAATACGGTTTCCCGAGCTGGGCTCAGCTGAAGCGCGATGTCGAGCGACGCGAGATCCTGGACGCTCGCGACGTAGACCGGCTCCGGGCCATCTTGGCGGAGGAGCCCGATCTCTCGTGGACGACGATGGAGCATTGGGGCGATCATCCGAAGGGCGCTTCGCCCCTCGGCTACGTCGCGATGCTCCGCTACGACACGGCGCGCGGCAAGTGGCGCGATATCGACCGCACCGCGCCAGTTGCGAGGGCTCTGATCGATGCCGGCGCCCCAGTGAACGGGCGGCCCGGTGATCCGGAGACGCCGCTGATCACTGCCGCGAGCTACGGAGATCCAGACGTCGCTCGGGTCCTGATCGAGGCCGGGGCCGACATCGATGCTCGAGCGAGCGACGACGCCGGCGGCGTACCCGGGGGGACGGCCCTGCTGCACGCCGCCGTGTTCGGCATGACGGCGGTGGTCGACGTGCTGATCGCGGCGGGCGCCGTGGTCCACGGCATCGAAGAGGCCGCTGCCGCCGGTGACGTCACCGACTGGCTGGTGGAGGGGACGCCCCCGGACGCACGCGTCCGGGCTCTGGTGATGGCAGCGCAGCATCAGCGTCTCGATGTCATCGACCGCCTGATCGCTGCCCGCGTTTCGGTGGACGCGACCGACCCCGCCTTCGGCGGCCATCCGCTCCGGACCGCAGCGAGCGACGGTCGCCCGGCCAGCGTCCGACGCCTGCTGGACCACGGTGCCGACCCCGACCTCCGGGACCCCGAGACCGGGCTTACACCGCTCGAGCTCTGCCGGACGAGCCGCGCCGAGGGCAACGACACATCCGGCCACGCCGAGGTCGAAGCGATCCTCGCGCCCGTGAACGGCAGCGGAGCACCACCTGCACCGGCCTGATGACTAGAGCGCGCCGCTCCGGCTGCGCTCCTCCTGGGCCTCCTGGGCCGCTTCGTCGAGCACTGCCGCGAGGTGGCCCGTGAGGTTGTGCGCGCGGAGCACCGGGCGACCGGCCCGGAACTCGACCACCGTGATCGCGGCGAGATCCATCGTCCACATCCAGAACCGTTCGAGCGGAAGGTCGAAGAGCGTCAGCAGCAGCACTTTGAAGATGCCGTCGTGCCCGACCACGATCGACCACGGGTGGGTGGCCGGGGCGTCCTCGTAGCCCGCGACTTGGGATCGGTCGAGCGAGCCCGGCACGCCGCCGACCGCCAGGCGGGCCAGCATCGCCGCCAGGGCCGGGCGGAGGCGGCCCTGGACCTCGGCGATCGACTCGCCGCCGGGCGCCCAGTTCGTGGTCGGGCTGCGCCGCCACGAGGCGAGTGTGTCGGCATAGCGTGCGGTGATCTCGTCCCTGTGCAAGCCTTCCCATTCGCCCTGGCCGATCTCGAGGAGGCCCGGCTCGGGTCGCGCGGTCAGCGGTGCGTCGAGCCGGGCCAGGATCGCCTCGGCCGTCTGGGTGGTGCGCCGCAGCGGGGAGTGGACGACCTCGCGCAGCGGTCCCAGCGGCAGCGGCAACGCCGGTGGGTCGTGCGGGTGTGCGAGGCGCTCTGCCACGAGCGCCGCCTGGCGCAGCCCGGCCGGCGACAAGGGGGTCTCGGCCTGACCCTGGAAGCGCCCCTCGACGATGTACTCGGACTCGCCGTGCCGAACGAGCACCAGCGTCGCGTCGAGCAGGTCCGGGACGAGCGGCGAGATCGACTCGCCGGGCGGTCCGCTCACCGGGTCGCCGCTCGCCTCGTCACCGCTCGCCGCCGAGCCGGATGATCCACAGGTCCAGGACGGCCTCCTGGTCGCGGATGGACGCCTCGACACGGTCTGGCACGTCGTCATCGAGCGCCAGGATCATGAGGGCGTCCTCGCGCGGGCGCGTGCGCGCGAGATGCATCGCGCTGATGTTCACGTCGGCCTCTCCGAGAATCGCCCCGACCCGTCCGACCATGCCGGGCTTGTCGGTATGGCGCGTGATGAGCATCACGTCGGCAGGCTCCATGTCGAGGCGGTAGCTGCCGAGCCGCGTGATGCGCGGCTCGCCGGCGGCGACTGTCCCACCCACCGTGATGGCGCGGCCGCCGGGTGTCGCGTCGCTCGACAGTGTCAGCTGGGCGGCGTACGCGCCGGCGTCGCGGGTCTTGCGCTCGACGAGCGTGATGCCGCGCGCCTTCGCGAGCGCGCCGGCGTTGACGAGGTTGACGCGCTCCGTCGTCACGGTCTCGAGCAACCCGCGCAGCACCGCGGCGGTGAGCGGCGACCCGTCGTGCTCGGCAAGGGCTCCGGCGATCTCGAGGGTCAGGGTGCGGACACCGCCGCGCGAGAACTGCGCGAAGAAGCGGCCCAGGATCTCAGCGAGCGGGAGGTACGGCGCGATCGCCTTGGCCGTCTCAGGAGTCAGCAGCGGCGCGTTGACGGCGTACCGGGCGCTACGGCCCTCCAGGACGTCGAGGACCTGTGCCGCAACCTCCTCGGCCACCAGCACCTGTGCCTCGGCGGTCGAGGCACCGAGATGCGGGGTCAGCAGCGTGTTCGGTGCCGCCAGCAATGGGCTGTCGGTCGGCGGCTCGTGCTCGAAGACGTCGAAGCCGGCCCCGGCGAGCTGTCCGGAGGCCAGTGCATCGGCGACCGCGGCCTCGTTGACGATCCCGCCCCGCGCCACGTTGATGATGATCGAGCCCGGACGCATCTGACCGATCTCGGCCTTGCCGATCAGGTTGCGGGTCGCCCGCGTCAGCGGGACGTGGACGGTGATCACATCGGCGCGTGCCAGGAGCATCGCCAGGTCCATGAGCTCGACGCCGTGGTTGCCCGCCTGTTCCGGAGTCACGTACGGATCGGCGCCCAGGACGACCATCTCCATCGCACGCGCCCGGTCGGCGATCGCCTGTCCGATCTTGCCGAGCCCGATGATCCCGAGCGTGCGCCCGCGCAGCTCCAGACCGGTGAACTCCGAACGCTTCCACTCCCCGCGTCGCAGGCTCGCATCGGCGGCGGCGGTCTTGCGCGCCACACCGTACAGCAAAGCCAGGGTGTGCTCGGCGGCCGCGATCGTATTGCCGGTTGGGGCGTTGACGACCGTGATGCCGGCCCGCGTGGCCGCCTCGAGGTCGACGTTGTCGACGCCGACCCCGGCACGCCCGATGACGATGAGCCGGGCGCCGGCGGCGATCAGGTCGGCGTCCACGTCGACCTGGCTGCGGACGATCAGCGCGTCGTATTCCGGCAGGATGGCGGCCAGCTCGTCCCGGGTGCAGCCGATCCGCTCGTCGACCTCGTGGTGCGCGGCGATGAGGTCGATGCCCTCCTGCGCGACCGGCTCGGCGACGAGGACCTTCACGCGCTGGTCCCGGCCACCGTCAGCCGCGCGATCCCCTCGCCCTCGATGGCCGCCCGCTGCGCCGCCGCGACGCCTGCTCCGGGGTCGACCGGCCGACCCTGCTGGAGCGACACCATCTCGAGCGTACCCAGAGCGCCGAGGATCTCCTCGAGCGTGACCGAGCCCAGGTGGCCGACCCGGAAGATCTTGCCTGTCAGCTTGCCCTGGCCACCGGCCAGCACGAGGCCGCGCTTCTTGAGTGCGCCGTTGAACGACTTCCAGTCGAGGCCGTCGGGGACGGTTGCGGCGGTGACGGTCCTTGAGTAGTGGCGCGCGTCGGCAAACAGCTCGAAGCCGAGTGCGGCCAGGCCCGCCCGGGTCGCCGCGGCGCACGCCTCGTGGCGCGCGAAGATCCGCTCGGGACCCTCCTCGCCCATGAGGCGCAGGCCCTCGTCGACCTGGTACACGACCGCGATCGCCGGCGTGAAGGGGGTCTCCCCACCCACCGCCGCGTCACGGTGGGATCGGAGGTCGAGGTAGAAGCGCGGCATCTTCGCGTGCTCCATCGCCGCCCAGCCGCGCGGTGAAGCCGCGATCATCGACAGCCCGGGCGCCGACATCCACGCCTTCTGCGATCCGGTCACGACCACGTCGACGCCCCACGCGTCCATCTCGAACGGCACGGCCCCGAGGCTCGACACCGCATCGACCAGGATCAGCGCGTCGGGGACCTCCTCCCGGATCGCCGCTGCGAGCTCCGCCACCGGATTCATGACACCGGTCGAGGTCTCGTTGTGGGTCAGCAGGACTGCTTTTGTATCGGGCATCGAGCGGAGGCGTTCGCGGATCTCGTCGGCGGCTGCGGCATAGCCCCACTCCGCGTCGAGCTTCGTCACGTCGGCGCCATAGATCCCGGCGATCTTGGCAAACCGGTCTCCGAACGAGCCGATGCTCACGCCAAGCACGCGGTCGCCCGGCGAGAGCGTGTTGACGATCGCCGCCTCGAGCCCACCCGAGCCGGCGGTGGTGAGCATCGCCACGTCCGAGGTCGTACCGAAGTAGGGCTTGATGCCGTCGAGGATCCGGCCGAGCATCGCCGCGAACTCCGGACCACGGTGGTTGATCATCTGTCGCGCCCCGGCGGCGCGGACGCTGGGCGGCAGCGCGGTAGGGCCGGGGATGCGGAGGTTGGGCTCGAAACGGTCCACGGGTGGTGCTCCTGGTGACGACGTGGCGGTCGGGTGGATGGTGCCACAGGCAGCCGGGGGGGCCGTGGTCGGCCCGTGCTGGACGCCACTTCGACCTCGGGCGTATCCTCTCGACGGCGCCACCTCGCGCCGCACCTCCGTCGCCGGCACCCACGCTGTCGACCTCGTGGAGGCAAAGGGGCTCCGCCTCGAGGTCGTCGGTTCGTGCCTGGCCACGGTCGGTGGCTCCGGAGCGTGGGTCCGGGCCGACGGCCGGTCAGGAGACACACGAGATGACCACCGACAAGGCCCGCAAGCGGGCCGTCCGTTCCCGGATGCAGAAGACCGGTGAGCGCTATGCCGCCGCCCGCCGACACGTCGTCCACGATGGCGACGAGCCCGCGCTTCCGCCGCTCCCGCCCCGCGTCGCCGATCCGGGCGTGTCCGAGGCAGCGATCACGAAGGGCACCGGTCAGGGCTGGGACCACTGGTTCCGGGTCCTCGACGACTGGGACGCCACATCGCGCAGCCACACGGAGATCGCCCGGTACGTGAACGGGGCGCATGGCGTCGATGGCTGGTGGGCGCAGTCGGTCACCGTCGGCTACGAACGTGCTCGGGGCATGCGCGCGCGGAACGAGCGACCCGAGGGCTTCGAGGTCAGCGTCTCGAAGACCCTAGCGATCCCGGCCATGGACGCCTGGCGCGCATTCGTCGAGCCGAGTCGCCGAGCCCGCTGGCTCGATCTCGCCCTGCGGATGCGGACCGGCACCCGCACGATGGGCCGCTCGGCCCGATTCGATGTGCCCGCCGAGGGCACGCGCGTGAACGTCTATCTCACCCCGAAGGGCGACGACCGGACCACCGTGACGGTCACTCACGTCAGGCTCGACGGCGCGGACGACGTCGCCGCCCACCGGACTGCGTGGAAAGGGCGGCTGGACCGGCTAGCCGCCGAAACCGCCGCCGGAGCAAGGGCCGAATCGAGGACCGGGGCCGCATCGGGCGGAGCAACCCGGCGCTCTCAGGCGTCTTGAACCTAGCGTCCAGCGACCCAGGAGCCAGACCCGCGTGACCCGATCGACCCACCGCGCCCCCAGCCGTCTCCGACGTTTCGTTGTGGGCGCGGTGCTGGTCGCCGTCGTCGGGGCCACGCTGACCACCGCGGCGATCGCAACCGATGCGTTCGGGGCGGGGGAGAGGTGGATCTCGCTCGTCGGCAGGGTCGAGCGTTTCCTCGCCGGGCCGGTGCCGGATCGAGCGACCCTCCAGACCGTCCGCGTGACCGAGCCACCAGAGACCGAGCCACCGACGCCCGAACCCACGCCCGAGCCGGCCAATCAGGCTCCCGGTGGTTCGCCGGCCCCGACCGCCGAACCCACGCCTGAGCCGACTCCGGCGCCGGAGCGCAAGCGGGTCGACTACGACATCGTCCAGAACCCCAACAAGGTCTTCGCATCGCAACACCACAAGGACTGGTGCGCCCCTGCCGGAGTCCAGACCGTGCTGGCCATCCTGGGCAAGCTCGACACGTCGGATCAGACCCAGATCGACGTCGCGAGCAGGGTCCGCCATTGGGAGGCATATGACGACAGCCACAATGGTGACTGGGGCCCGGCCGCGATGGCCCTCGCCCTCGATTCCTATGGCGCCCCCGGCTACGAGGTGAGGGCGTTCGAGACCATGACCTACGCGCTGCGCGACGCGGCCGTCGCGATCCAGTCGACGCAGTCGCCGGCCATCCTGCTGGCGTGGCGCGGGGCGCATACGTGGGTGATGTCCGGATATCGCGCGGACGCAGATCCGGCCGTGTTCCGCAATACCAAGATCGACGGCGCCTACATCCTCGACCCCTGGTACCCGCGCATCTCCTCGATCTGGGGCGCGTCGAACCCGCCTGGCACCTTCACGTCGTTCTCCGAGCTGCAGGACAACTTCCTGCCCTGGAAGCGGCCCGAGGGCAAATATCCCGATCGCGACGGCCTGTGGATCACGGTCGTCCCGACCATCCCGCGCGCCGAAGCAGGTTAGGCCGTCGTCTCGAGCGGGGCGCGCCCGATCGCCCGCACGCGCGGGATCAGGAACGCGACCAGCAGGCCGTCCTTGACCGCCATACCGATCGCGTAGCCGAGCGGGATCGCCAGTAGCCCGAACCCGGGCGCGAGGAGGGTGGACGCCAGGAGGACTGTCCCGAACCCCGCGAACGAGGCGCCGACCTGGCGGATCGTGTCATGTGTCGCATAGAGGCCGCGCGACAGCGGGTAGGCAAGCGCGTCGAACGGCACCGACAGCGCGAAGACCGAGACGATCGCCGACGTGCGCGCGACGTCCTCCGGGCCGAACTCGCCCCCGCCGAGCAGGACGTCGACCAAGATGCTCGACCCGACGAAGAGCGCGATCGCGGCGAGCGTGGTTAGCCCGCCGATCGTCGCGAGGTTGCGCCGAAGCACGGATCGGAAGGTCGCCTGGTCGCGATCCGCGTAGGCCGCGGAGAGCGTCGGGAACACCGCCAGCGAGAACGCGATGCCGATCAGGCTGACCGGCACGACCTGGTAGTCGAGCGCGAAGTTGATCGTGCTCACGCCGCCGACCGCGATCGTCGACGCGAGGGCGGTGAAGAACGTGAAGATCGCGGGCTCGATCGGGTGGCTGATCATGCGCGGGATCATCAGGCGGATGAACTCGCGGAACGCCGGTGTCCGGATGCGGAACGCCGGTCGGATGCGGAACGACGTCGGGAGCGTGCCGATCGCCCGGATCCCGAGGTGGAGCGCGGCGCCGGCGACCGCCCCCCAGGCTGTTGCGACGATGCCGAATCGCTCCGCGCCGAGCACGGTGCCGATGATGATCCCGCTCGTGTATAGGATCGGCGCAAGCGCGTAGAACAGGAAACGTCGGTTCGCGACGAGGATCTCGCCCAGACAGATCGACGCGGCGAACAGGATCTGGCCGAAGCAGTTGATCCGGACGAGCGTCACATACAGCTCGCGGGTCGGGGCATCGAAGCCGGCGCCAATCTGGGTGGCGAGCCACGGGGCCGCCACGAAGATCACGACAACGGCAAGGGTCATCACGAGGATCGCGCCCGTCAGCACCGTCCGTCCGAAGTCGTTGGCGGCACCCTCATCCCCGCGGCGCAGGCTGCTGTAGATCGGCACGAACGGGGCGGTCAGCCCGGCCGCCACGAGCACATCGAGCGCGATCTCGGGGATTCGGAACGCCGCGTTGTACGCATCGAGCTCGGGGCCGGCGCCGTAGGTGTTTGCGAACACCCGGTTGCGGACGACGCCCATCACGAAGTACAAGAAGCTCAGGACCGACAGGATCAGCGCGCCACGCGGGAAGATCCGATCGATGAGCGCGCGCCCGAAGTCGATGGGGGATCGCGACACCGGTGGCCTCCCTCGTGCGCGGCAGTCGCCGCGCCCCTGGCCAGTGTGACGTCCCGGCGGCACCCGGCGCGACGCGGCCTCAGACCGCTACGCTTTCGCCCCGAAGTTATCGATGGCCGTGGAGCGGCAGGAGGAGGCATCGTGTCGCGGTTCGAGTGGGTCGCCGCCAGCGCACGGCTGCTGCAACAGACGGGCGACGAATTCGAGGAGACGCGGCCGTTCGAAGGCACGCGGATCGG
>DASTIG010000225.1:0-10418 GCA_035717785.1 Candidatus Limnocylindrales bacterium | reverse complement strand
GAGGACGGGCACGAGCGCCCGCTCGGCGAGATGACCATGGCCGATGTCGCGCCGGCTAGGCCCGCGCATCGGCTTGTTCTCCCCGGTGCTGTACGGCGGGAAGTTGTAGTGGTGGAGGTAGCGCTTCTCGGTCTCCGGGCTAATCGTGTCGATCCGTTGGACGTCCGAGGACGAACCGAGCGTCGCCACGGTCAGCGCCTGCGTGTCACCGCGAGTGAACAGGCCGGAGCCATGGGCGCGTGGGACGAGTCCGACCTCGACGCTGATGGGCCGGATCTCGGTCAGACCGCGACCGTCGATGCGGATGCCCTCGTCGAGGACAAGCTGGCGCACGGTCTTCTTCTGGATCAGGTTGAACAGGCCCTTGCTGACACGTGTGTCGCGGCGTGCGAACTCGAGCAGGCTGGCGGTGTCGCCACCCGTGCGCTGTGCGCGGACCGCGTCGGCGATCGCTGTGCGCAGGTTCGAGATCCGGCCTGGCAGGTCCTTTGCGAACCAGATCAGGAGGTTCGCGGTCGCTTCGGCGTCCGGGAGCGCCCTATGGCTCTGGGTCAGATCGACGCCGAAGAAGCGCGCAAGGTCCGGGAGCTTGTACGAGTCGCCGCCGGGATAGCCCTCGCGGGCGATGACCAGGGTGTCGAGGTAGGTGCCGGGCTGGAAGCGGAACCCGTCGCCCTTGGCCTCTTCGATGAAGGCGAGGTCGAAGCCGACGTTGTGCCCGACGATCTTGGCGTCGCCCACGAAGGCGAGCAGCTGATCCGCCGCTTCGCGGGGGCTCGGCGCGCCCCTTACGTCCTTGTCGGTGATGCCGTGCATCTGGTTGCCGACGATGGTCCGGCCGGGGTTCACGAAGGTCGACCAGCGGTCGACGATCTCCGTGCCCTTGACCTTGACCGCGGCGACCTCGAGGAGGTCGGACATCTTCGGATCGGTGCCGGTCGTCTCCACGTCGATGACGACGAGCTCGCGCTTGTCGTCGGTCGCGGAGGCGAACTCGACGACCGAGCCGGTAGGCGGCTCTAGGTACGGGATACGCTTCGCCTTGCCGACCGCTTTCTGGATCTCTTCCTGGAGGTCCACGATCGGCTGCAGCGCGCGATGCCCGAACAGGATGGCCTCGGCCATGACGTCCTCGGGCAGCAGCTTGGCGCCGGCCTCTACCATCATGATCGCGTCGCGTGTGCCGGCGACGATCAGGTCGAGTTCCGAGTCGGCGAGTTGGCTGAAGGTTGGGTTGACGACGAACTCGCCGCCGATGCGGCCAACACGGACCGAGCCGATCGGCCCGTTGAACGGGATCTCACTGATCGTCAGGGCGGCGGACGCCGCGATCGTGCCGACGACGTCGGGGAGGTTCTCCTGGTCGGTCGACAGGACCGTGATGACCAGTTGGACGTCGTCCTTGTAGCCCTCGGGGAAGAGGGGACGGATCGGTCGGTCCGTCTGTCGGGCCGCGAGGATCGCGTTCTCCGACGGACGGGCCTCGCGCTTGATGAAGCCTCCCGGGATCTTGCCCGCGGCGTACATCCGCTCCTCGAAATCGACCGTGAGCGGGAAGAAGTCCAGCCCGGGGCGGGGCTCGGAACGGTTGGCGGTGCCGAGCACCATGGTGTCACCGTAGCGGACGGTGACGGAGCCGCCGGCGAGCCGTGCTAGTTTGCCGGTTTCGATGGTCAGCGTGCGACCACCGAACTCTGTCTCGAAAGTCTGAGACAAGGGAAACGATCCTCCTTGGTCGTGGAGGAGAAGACGACCCGCGGGCGGGTCAGCCTGCTGCGCTGCTTGCGTTGTATGCGAGGACCCCGGGCGGTCTGCCCGAGGTCCGTGAGCGGCGACGCTAGCGGCGGAGTCCGAGCCGTCCGATGACGGTCCGGTAGCGCGCGCTGTCCTTCTTCATCAGGTATGCGAGAAGGCGGCGGCGCTGGCCGACGAGCTTGAGGAGGCCGCGACGCGAATGGTTGTCCTTCGGGAAGCTCCGGAGATGGTCCGTCAGGTCCTTGATCCGCTCGGTCAAGAGCGCGACCTGGACCTCCGGTGAACCGGTATCGCCATCCTTGGTGGCGTATCCGGTGACGATCTCCTGCTTCAGTTCCCGCGCGAGCGGCACTCGGTCCTCCGACACGATCTGTGTACTTGTACCTTCCTATTTGACCGGCGGATGGTAGCAGAGAGGCCCGGAACCCGCCATCGAGCGTCGCTCGGTCCGTGCGACGGCGGCTATCCTTCGCCCATGCCGCGACTGACGAGGATCTACACGAAGACCGGCGACGAGGGGATGACCGGGCTCGGTGGCGGCAGGCGCGTCGCGAAGGATTCTCCGCGGGTCCGCGCGTACGGCACCGTCGACGAGTTGAACTCCGCGATCGGTGTCGCCCTCGCGCTCGGGCTCACAGATCGGCTCACCAGCGAGCTCGGTTCGATCCAGAACGAGTTGTTCGACCTCGGGTCGGATCTGTGCTGGCCCGAGGACGACGAGCGCCGCGCGCGCATCCCGACGGTGCAGCAGAAGCACGTCCGGCGGCTCGAGACACTCATCGATGAGCTGAACGAGGTGGTCGGTCCGCTGACGAACTTCCTGCTCCCGGGCGGCGCGCCGGGCGCCGCCCTGCTCCACGTCGCCCGCACGATCTGCCGGCGCGCGGAACGCGAGGCGATCACGCTGTCCCACGAGGAGCCGATCGGAGAGCTGGTCCTCCCCTATCTCAATCGATTGTCTGACGCGCTGTTCGTCATGGCCCGGTTCGAGAACCACGAACGCGGGGTCGACGAGCCTCTCTGGCAGCCCGGCCTGTAGACCTCAGGACGCGGCGAGCTCCGGCCAGCAGAACTCGGAATCGACCATCGGTTCCCCGGGACCCGGTGCCCCAGGCTCGAATGGCGTGCGGAACGTGAACGCGGCGGGCGTCGGGCCGTCGCGTCGCAGACGCTCCAGCCGATCGAGCGCGTCGTCGATGGTCGGGATGTGGCCGGCCGGCACCCACCACAGCACGAGGTGCGCTTCGGCGAGCCGTTCGAACCACGATCGCCGTTCGCGGAGCACGTGGACGTGAGCCGTCGTGTACGTGAACGCGCGGAGCGCCTGAAGGGACGTCCACACGCTCATGTTGATCAGGAACAAGTCATCCTCGGTCGGCCGGATCGACGTCGCGTCCCCGGCGTCCGTCTGGAGCCGCCACACCATCCCAGGGTCGGCGTCGGCCAACGCGTTGATCGGCTCGAGCTGGGCGACGAAGCTGGCGATGACCGGCGACTCGACCGGTGCCAGCAGACGGCCGACGTTCAGCTGCGCCAGGTGCCACTGCGAATCGGTCACACCGTCAACTCCACGCTTACGGGGCCATCCTCAACCGGCATCTCGATCTCGACGGTACCATCCCGCACGGTCACGCTCGTTGGCCGTCCATCGATGCGGGACGCGTACTGCCCAGCAGGCGGGATCGCCAAAGGCCACCCGAACGTGACCGCCCCGTCACGGACCTCGCCGCGCAGGGAGACCGGTCGACCGAGCAGGCGCTCCGCCGCCGCCAGGTCTCCGGCGCCGATAGCCTTTCGGACCGCCGAGCTGCTGACGGATGCACCATCAAGGACGAACGGCTCGACGACCACGAGATCGAAGCCCTGGGCGTCACCCAGTGCCGCGACAGCCTGAGGTGTCCCGCGGCGTTCGAAGCCGAAGGCAGCGTCAGGTGTCATGAGGAGGCCGGCGAGCTCGGTCCTGTTCCGGATCGTCGCGATGAAGTCGTCGTAGGTCGTCCGCCGGACCGTCTCGTCGAAATGCTGCACCACGGTGACGTCGACGCCCAGCGCGGAGAGTCGCTCGAGGCGCTCGTCGGGATGGACCAGCAACGGCGGTGCCGACCCGGTTAGGACCTCGTCAGGGTGGTGGTCGAACGTGATCACGGTCGGCCGCGCTTGGCGCGCTTCCGCCTCGCGAACCAGGTGCTCGAGCAAGTACACGTGTCCGCGATGCATGCCATCGAACACGCCGATCACCGCGAAGAGCGGCCCATGTTCTGGGCGAAGCCGCTCGACCCCGGCGACGACGTCCATCAGGCGGGCGCGCCGGCTCCGGCCGGTGCATCTGCCACGACCAGCACCTTGTCGGGCGCCAGCCGGCCCGGTCCGGCGGGGATCGCGATCGCCACGAGGGTCCCGTCGGGACCTCGCAGGCGGTAGTGGTCCCCGCCGGCTGGAACCTCAGCAGAGGGTCGGACGAACTGGCCACGGGCCACGGCGGCGACCTCGTCACGCGTGAGATGGACGTCCGGGAATCGGTCGAGCCCGGTGTCGATCGGTCGCAGAAGGGCTGTCAGCCCCGATGGCCCTTCGGCAGCCGCGTCGCGGACGCGGTCGAGCTGGATCGCGTCGGCCTCCGTAAATGCACCGGCGGCCGTTCTGCGCAGCGCCCCGAGGTACGCGGCGCTGCCGAGCCGCTCACCGAGGTCGCGCGCAAGGGCGCGGATGTAGGTGCCGGCGGAACAGACGACATCAACGATCGCGATCGGGCGCTCGGGTTCGGACTCGTCCCAGGAGACCAATGTCAGTTCCTCGATTACGACTTCGCGGGTCTTCAATTCCAGCGTGCCGCCAGCACGGGCCACGGCGTAGGCACGCCGGCCACCGACCTTGATCGCGGAGTAGGCCGGCGGCCGCTGCGAGATCGTGCCCGTGAAGTCGGGGAGTACGGCTTCGAGGCGCGCGCGATCCGGGGCCGGACCGGCCGCCGGCGTCATCTCACCTTCGAGGTCATCGGTCGTCGATGACGCCCCGAAGCAGATCGTCGCCCGATACGCCTTGCGGTCGGCGAGATGGAATTCAACGATCCTGGTGGCCCGTCCGAGGAACACGGGCAGGACCCCGGATGCGAATGGGTCGAGCGTCCCGCCGTGTCCGACGCGCTTGGTGGCGGCCAGACGCCGGACGAGCCCGACGATGTCGTGCGAGGTCGGGCCGATCGGCTTGTCGATGACCAGGATCCCGTCGAGTCCGGGACCCAATGACGAGCGGGCCATGTCAGCGAGCGACGGCCGCGGCGGACCGGCGCGCCTCGGCGAGCACGGCGTCGCGTGCCTGATCCAGGGGGAGCGGCACGGTCGCACCGGCCGCCCGGGCGTGCCCGCCGCCCCCGAAGATCCCGGTCAGGACTGTCGCGTCGACCCCACCCGGCTTGGTGCGCACGCTGATTCGTGTCCCCTCCTCCGCCTGCTTGAACAGGATCGCCACCTCGGCCTCCTCGGCTTGGGCGAGCAGGTCGATGATGCCCTCCGCGTGTGGCGGTTGGGTGCCGGTCGCCGCGAGATCCGCGTCGAACAGCGTCGATGCGACGACGCGGCCCGCATCGAAGCTCTCGAGCCGGTCGAGGACCCGGCCGAACAGCCGCAGCTGGACCGCCGGCTTGGAGCGATACAGGCGGCGCGAGATGTCAGATAGCGGGGCACCCGCGTCGACCAGAGCGGCGGAGACTGCGAGCGTTCGCGGCGTGGAATTCGGATGGGCGAAGGTAGCTGTGTCCATGACGATCCCCGCCATCAGGGCGGTCGCGAGTGCGCCGTCTGCGGCATCGAGCGGGATGCCCAGTCTGACGGCGAGCAGCGTGACCATCTCGCACGTGGCCGCGGCCGCAGGGTCGATCCAGTCGGCTTCTCCGGCGGCCGCGTTCGATGCGTGGTGGTCGATGACCACGCGCGGAAGGCGGTCGAATAGCTCCCGATGTCTCTCGCCGACCGCTCCCACGCGCTCCAGCGTCGCGCTATCGGAGATCACGAGGCGGTCGTAATCGGCGGCCGGGTCCGGGTCGGTCCGAAACCGGTCGACGCCGTCGAGGAAGTCGTACAGCGGCGGCATGGGGTCCGTGCACACCGGGTCGGCCGTACCGCCGAACGCCTCGACGAGATGGACGATCGCAAGCGTCGCTCCCACCGTGTCGCCATCGGGGTTCTCGTGGCTGACGGCGAGCACCCGACGCGCGTTGCCGATCCTCTCGACCACGACATCGGGCACAGCGTCGAGATAGACCGTCAGGTCGACCGTCATCGGTGCTTCCGTTGGGCCGGCCGACCGGTGGGTCGGCCGCGACGACGGCGCGGCTTGGGCGGCGTGACAGCCGAGGGAGGCTCCTCTGCCGAATCGCCCTCGTGACGCACTCGGGCGACGGGCGTCGGCAGCGTCTCGCCGAGCGGCAGGTCGCTCTCGGGTGGCGTCCCTGCACTCAGCTCATCGAGCAGATGCAGGACACGCGTGCCCCGTTCCGCCGCGTCGTCGAGCTCGACGTGGAGGTCTGGGATGCGCTTCAGCCGTAGGTTCCGGCCGAGCTCGCGTCGCACGAACGGCATCGCCCGCGCGAGCGCCGCGATGGTCTGGGTCCGCTCCTTCGGTTGCCCGATGACGCTGACCCACACCTTGGCGTGCCGCAGGTCGGGCGTCGTTTCGACATTCGTGATGGTCGCGAACCCGATCCGCGGATCCGCGACCTCACGCACGATGATGGCTCCGATCTCCTGTCTCAGGAGTTCGTCGATCCGGTCAGTACGCTGACTCACCGGACGTCACGCCGTCGCGACGCGAGACACCGTTTGCGAGGTGAAGCACTCGATGATGTCGCCTTCCTCGAGGTCCGTGAACGACGCGAGGCCGATGCCGCATTCGTAGTTCGCCTGGACTTCGCGGACGTCGTCGCGGAACCTGCGGAGCGACTCGATCCGGTCGGTGGCGATGACCTTGCCTCCGCGCCAGACACGCGCGCCGCCGCGGACGATGCGTCCGTCGGTGACGTACGACCCGGCGATGACCGTGTTCTTGCCGACGCGGATGACCTGGCGGACCTCCGCTCGGCCCTCGACGACCTCGATGACCTCCGGCTCGAGCAGGCCCTTGAGTGCCGCTTCGATGTCATCGGTCAGCTTGTAGATGATGTCGTAGAGGCGGACATCGACCCCTTCGGCCTCGGCCGCCCGTCGGGCGGTGTCGGTGATCGACGTGCTGAAGCCGACGACGATCGCGTTGGATGCCGCGGCCAGCATGATGTCGTTGTCGGTGATGTCGCCCGCGGCCTCGTGCAGGATGTTGATGCGGACCTCGTCCTGATCGAGCTGCTCGAGCGCATGGGTGATGGCACCGAGCGAGCCGGACACGTCCGACTTGAGGATGATCCGCAGCTCCTTGGCCTGGCCGGCCTGGATCTGGCGATACAGGTCCTCCAGAGTCGCGCGACCGCTTCCTTCGCCGCCCTTTGCGGCGAGCTGGCCCTTGCGCGTGTCGACCAGGGCGCGGGCAGCCTTGTCATCGGCCACGACGCGCAAGATGTCGCCGGCCTCCGGGACCTCCGACAGCCCAAGCACCACGACAGCGCTGGCGGGTCCCGCCTGCTTGACGCGCTTGCCGCGGTCATTCTCGAGCGCCCGGACGCGACCGAAGGTCTCGCCGACGACGATGATGTCGCCGACGTTGAGCGTGCCGGTCTGGACCAGCGCGGTCGCGACGGCGCCGCGGTTCTTGTCCATCTGCGCCTCCACGATCGTGCCGATCGCAGGGCGGTCCGGATTCGCCTTGAGCTCCTGCAGGTCGGCGACGAGCAGGACCATCTCGATCAGCTCGTCGAGCCCCTGACGGGTCTTGGCGGAGACCGGGACGAGCGGCACTTCGCCGCCGTACTCCTCGATGACGATGCCCGCCTCGGTCAGCTCGGTCTTCACCCGGGTGGGGTCGGCGTCCGGCTTGTCGATCTTGTTGAGCGCGATGATGATCGGCACTTTCGCGGCCTTGGCGTGGCTGATCGCCTCGAGCGTCTGGGGCATCACACCGTCGTCGGCAGCGACCACGATGATCGCGATATCCGTGACGCGGGCCCCGCGTGCACGCATCGCCGTGAACGCCTCATGGCCCGGTGTATCGAGGAAGACGACGCGCTTGCCGTCGTGGACGACCTCGGATGCGCCGATGTGCTGGGTAATGCCACCCCGCTCCCCCGCCGCAACCTCGGTCGAGCGGAGGGCGTCGAGCAGGCTGGTCTTGCCATGGTCGACGTGGCCCATGACCGTGACGATCGGGGCGCGCGGCTGGAGCTTCTTCGGGTCGTCCTCCTCGAAGAGGACCTCCTTGGTGGCCTCGGGCGCGGTGCCGTCGGTCTCACCATCGGGGCCGGTCCCGTTCGTCGACGCGGCGACGGTCTCCGCCACCTCGTAGCCGAGCTCGGACGCGACAAGCGACGCCGTGTCGCGGTCGATGAGTTGGTTGATCGTCGCGAAGATGCCGCTCTTGATCAGCTCGCGGATGACATCCGCGACGTTGACCGAGAGGAGATCGGCGAGCTCCTTGACGGTGATGGTGCCGGGCAACTCGATCGCCCCGCGTTCGCGGGGATCGACGACCTGCACGGGCGATGTGAACGCGTTGTCGCGGCGCGGCGGCTTGCGCGGCCCGCGACGGCCGCGGGTGCCGCTCCTACTCCTGGCCACGGGCTCCTCCTTCGATGGTGTTCGTGGTTGTGGCTCCCGGATCGACGCTCGCGAGGAACGCCGCCGGAAGCGGGATCTCCAGCGCCCGTCTCAGGGCGCCTTTCTTGATGGCGATGGAAAGACAGTCGGTGTCGTGGCAGACGTACGCCCCGCGGCCCGCTAGTCGCCCGGTCGGATCGACCACGACCTCGCCTGCCGGTGTCCGGACGATCCGCTGCAGGTCGCGCTTGGCACGCGACGTGCGGCACGCAACGCACGTCCGCGTCGGGACGCGTCGAGGCGTCTCGGCCGTGGCCGCGCGTCTTGCGGGCGCGGCTACGGCGCCACCTCCTCGGCCGGTTCGGTGGCGGGCGCGTCGGTGACGGGTGCCTCGGTGGCGGGCGCGTCGGTGGCGGGCGCGTCGGGGGCCACCCCATTGTTTGTGTCAGTCGATGCGGCGGCTGCCGCCTTCTTCGTCGTTCGCTTCGGCTTGGCGGGCGCCTCGACGGCCACGCCGTCGGTCGACTCGGTCGTCGCAGCGCTGGCAGCGGCTGCCGCGGCAGCAGCCTTCTTGGTGACGCGCTTCGGCTTCGCAGGCGCGGCTTCCTCGGTCGTTGGCTCACCAGCGGTCGCCGCGGTTGCGGCATCCGCGGGAGTCGCGGCGCCGTCGGTGCTCCCGCTGTCGATCACGGCCGGTTGTGTCGCCTCCGCCTCGGCGGCGGCCTTCGCCTCGGCGACCGAGACGTCGCTCCGGATGTCGATCCGCCAGCCGGTCAGGCGTGCGGCGAGCCGCGCGTTCTGCCCCTCACGGCCGATGGCCAGTGACAGCATCCGCTCGGGCACCGTGACCGACGCGATGCGCTTCTCCTCGTCGATGTCGACCGACAGGACCTGGGCGGGGCTCAACGCGTTGGCCACGAACACGGCCGGGTCGTCGCTCCACGGGATCACGTCGATCTTCTCGCCGGCCAGCTCGGCCACGACGGCCTGGACACGCGCACCACGCTGTCCGACGGTCGCGCCGACCGGGTCGAGCCCGTCCTGGCGGGACGAGACCGCGACCTTCGAGCGGCTGCCGGCCTCGCGTGCGATGGCCTTGATCTCGACGGTGCCGGAATGGATCTCGGGCACCTCGAGCTCGAACAGGCGGCGCAGGAAGCCCTTATGGGTGCGGCTGACGAAAATCTGCGGACCACGCACCGAGCGCCGGACCTCGAGCACGAACGCCTTGACGTTCTGGCCGATGCGGTAGTGCTCGAGCGCGCTCTGCTCGGTCGTCGCCAGGATCGCTTCCGTGTTCTTGCCGACGTCGAGGATGATCGCGCGCGGTTCGACCCGGTTGACGGTCCCGGTGATCAGCTCGCCCTCGCGGCTGGCGAACTGGTCGAAGACCTGGTCGCGCTCGACCTCGCGGATGCGCTGCAACACGATCTGCTTGGCTGTCTGGGCGCCGATGCGCCCGAAGACGTCGCCATCGAGCTGCTCGGTCTCGACCACATCACCCGGCTTGGCGCTCGGGTCATGCTTACGGGCGTCCTCGACGGTGATCTGGGTCAGTTCGTCCTCGATCTCTTCGACGACCAGGCGGGCGCGGTACACGCGGATGCGGCCGGACTCTGCATCGATCTGGACATGGATGTCCTCGTCCCCAGCCACGCGACGATATGCGGACTGGATCCCGTCCTCCACTGCCCCGATGAGCTGTTCGCGGGAGACCTGCTTCTCCGCATTCAGCTGAAGGAGGGCGCCCACGAAGTCTCGACTCACGATCGCCTCCTTCCACGCCAGATGCCAAGCAACGACCGGTCCGAAAAAAAATACGTGGGGGTCACCCACGTAACGGAGCGGCCGTTCAGTTGCGAGAAGTATACACCCGGACGCGTGGACGGCTCAAACGAACGGGTGCCGAGCGCCCCCTCGGGCGGCGATCACTTCTTGAGGGGCGACGTGAACTCGAGCGGTTCGCGGACGGCGAAGAACTGGTAG
>DASTIG010000224.1:0-3546 GCA_035717785.1 Candidatus Limnocylindrales bacterium | reverse complement strand
GATCACGGCGCCGAGGGACAGCACGTCCGCCCACGTGAAGTGGCTGGCAGGCTTCAGGCCCCGGTCGATCGGCACGACGTCGGCGATCGCGTCCAGCCCGGGTGTCCGCGCCAGGATCTCCGCGCCATCGAGCGTCGGGACGTTTCCGCCGGCCACCGGGTCGAAGCCCATGCTGATCGTCCCGCCCGTGAACACGACCGCGACCGTGGGCACGTATCAGTCCCGATCGGCGGGGTCGGAGGGACCCGGGCTCCCGACCGGATCCGTGACGCGCGGTGGGAGGGGGCTGCTCGGCGAGCCACGTTCAGCTCGCCACGTCGGTCGGTCGGCGCCCAGTGCCGCAGCGATCGGGTCCTCCACATGTGGGTCGGCGGTCGCTCCTGCCACACCAAGGTTCGGGTCGCGCAGGAAGACGCTGGCGACACCGGCTGCGAGCACGCCGGTCGCCACGATCAGCATCACGGTCGCGGTACCGATGAGATCCGAGATCGGCCCGACGACGATGATCGGCACGAAACTCGAGACCGACACCAGCATGAACAGGACGCCGTAGACGCGGCCTCGCACGTCCTCTGGCAGGTCTTCCTGGAGCTGGGTCTGCGCGGGGATCGCCACCGCCGAGTAGGCGATGCCCGCGATGAACGCGATGAACACGACGATCGCGAGCAGCGACGTGACGGCCGACAGGTCGAGCAGGCTTCCGGCGCGGTCGACGTTCTGGAGGAATTGGCTGATCGGTCCGGCGACCGATAGCAGCGCGAGCATCACGCCGAGCACGATCAGGCCGCCTTCGATCACCCGTCGACGCGGCAGGAACTTCCCGTACGAGTTCAGCAGCAGGATGCCCATCACGATCCCGGCGCCCAGTGGCAGCACGATGATCGCCGTGTCCTTCGGTCGCAGCCCGAGCGCGGACTGCGCGAAGTCGGGCCCCAGGACGCCGAGCACACCGACCAGCGACGCCGTGATCCCGAGGTACAGCAGCGACCAGCCGATCTGTCGATTGCCCCTGATGAAATCGAACCCTTCGCGCAGCTGCGCTAGGGTCGATTCCATGGCCTTCTGGGTCTGGCCGACGGCGCCGCCGCCGTTCGTGGCCCGCGCCGGTGGTGGCGACGACGGGAGCGTCCAGCAGAAGACCGCGGCGAGGAAATAGAGGGCAGCCACCACGAGGATCACTGCCTGCGGGCCAGCGATGTTGATGACAAGCGGCCCGAGCAGCGCGAAGCCGATGGCGAAGGCCGCGTTCAGGGTCAGCGTGAAGACGCCGTTCGCGGCCAGCAGCTGCCGGCGCGGGACGACTTCCGGGATCATCGCCGCTTCGGCTGGTGCGAAGAACACGGTGACCGTCGACACGAACAAGTTCAGCAGGAGCAGCAGCAGAAGGAAGTCGCCGACCAGGAACAGGCCGATCATCGCCAGGCCGCGCAGGACGTTGGTCGCGATGAGCATGAGTCGACGGTCGACACGGTCCACGTAGACTCCGGCCACCGCCGACACGAGCACGGCCGGGACCAGGAACGACAGGATCAGCAGGCTGACTGCGGTATTCGGGTTGTTCTCGGAGACGACGACCGTCAACGCGAACAGCACCATGTTTCCGCCGATCTGGGTCGCTGCCTGCGACAGCCACAATCGAAGGAACGCGGGATTGCGGAAGACCGCGAGCGCGCCCTCGGTGCTGACTTCCTCTGCGGTCTCGTCGATCGCTTCGATGTCGACCGGCACCCTCGCGTCGGTCACGAAGGTCGGTCGGGCCGCGTCGGTCGTCGCGGGGGCACATCGCCCACGACAGCGGCGGTGATAGCCGGATCGCCGCGCTCGACGAACCCTGCGAGCCGTCGCTCGAGCGTGGCGCGTGCGATCAGCACGTGGCGGTCGCACGTCCGGCAGCGGACGCCGATGTCCGCGCCGAGCCGGTCGACGAGCCAGGTGTCGCCGCCGCACGGGTGCGCCCGACGAAGGCGGACCACGTCCCCGAGCAGCAGGTCCACGATGGGTCGGTCCGGCACGGCGGGCAGGGTATCAGAGGCGTGGACGGCCATGACTCGGGACGAGATCACGGTCCGTGGCCGGGACACCGATTCGGTCCATGGGCGTCACGTCGACCGTCACGTCGGGTTGCGTGGCGGACAGCTGGGCGATGATCCCGCCCGGTCGCGTCAAGGACCCGGTGAGCTTGTCCGGTGCGCCGATCGCGCTCAGCGTGAACGGATCCTCGAGCGCGGCAGCGCCGACCGTGATGGCACCAGGCGACCCGATCGCGACGACCCCAGGCACGAGGCGGACGCTGTCGATCGCCATCGCTTCCGCCCCGGCGTTGCGGAGCTCATTGACGAGGTCCTCGATACCCGGACCGTCGATGGGACCGCGCACGATGATCGAGACGCCCGGGCCGCTGGCTGGATCGATCCCGGCGTAGAGGCGGACCCGCCGCAGGTCGGCCCGCAGCTCGTCGAGCGACATGTCGCCGCGTTCGCTGTTCTGCTCCAGGACGACGATCTCACGCTCCAGCGTGGCGACCTCGGTCCGCAGCTGATCGTTGCGATCGTCGAGATTGGCGACGAGGAACGTCAGGTCTTGCGACGAGAGCCCGGCGAACGCTTCGCTGCTCGCCTGCGTGCGCAACTGGACGACGACCAGCAGCCCGAGCAGGAACGTCACGGCGGCGATCGTCACCTGGGCACGACGGCGACGCATCGCCTCAGCTCCCCGTCTCGGGCCGGGCATACCGGAGCGTCACCGTGCCGGCGAACGCGGGCATGTCGACCGCTTCCGGCTCGGCGATCGAGACACGTATGCCATACCCCTGCGCCCTGGTCCGGAGCAGGTCGACGAAACCGGGCGACGCGCCCAGCCGCGGATAGAGATCCTCCGGGCCGAGAGCGGTGATCTGGTACGGGCCGGCCAGGTACGCGGCGTTGACCAGGATCGACGGGCCGACATCGATGATCGCGGTGGTCGGCGTGATCCGCTCGCCATTGACCGCGATCGCCTCGGCGCCCGCCGCCCACAGCTCCTCGACCAGGGCGCGCAGGTCCCGGGCGCCGACCAGGTAGTCGGCCTCGTTCGATCCCGGCGCTGGGGCCTCCGCCGAATCCTCGACCTGCAGCACGATGCCCGTGCCCCTGAGCGGGATCAGTCCGGCGGCGATGCGCGCTTCCTGCAGGTCGTCGTTGAGCTCGCGGACGAGCTCCGCTGAACCCGCGTCTGCCTGTTCCGTTGCCTGGATGCGACCACGCAGCTCGAGGATGCGTGCCTTCAGCTCGTCCTGGCGCCCCTGTAGCTGGGTCGCAGTCTCGACAAGTGGCGACCGTTCCTGGGTGGTGTAGCGGACGCGCGGACCCTCCGCGGCGAGCTGCGCGGCGATGAGGAAGCCCAGACCGAGCAGCGCCGCGCCGAGCGTGACCTGCCAGCTCGGGATCGAGCGGATGCGAGCGATCATGAGGGCGGCCCGCCAGCCGGGCGACGAGACCGGGTCCACACCAGCAGCACGATGCCCCCGCCAACGAGAAGGGTGACGAGCAGCAGCCCGACAGGCGGCGG
>DASTIG010000223.1:0-4086 GCA_035717785.1 Candidatus Limnocylindrales bacterium | reverse complement strand
GGCCGCCATCGACTCAGACGCGGCTCGTCCGCCAGTAGCGCTCGGCCGGCCCGGCCACATCGCCGATGGCCCCGAGTGCCGCGCCGTACGACCGGACCGCGTCGGCCCTCGCGCGGGTGCCGTCGAACAGCCGGTCTATCTGACTCTCGTAGATGTTGATGCCGGTGATCTTGCGTTCGATCTGGTCGCCGATATCGGCGAATGCGGGGAACAGGCTCACACCTGCCGGCAGGCCCGTGAGCGCACCAGGCCCGAGCTGGTCGAGCGTCCGGAAGTCGTTCCACATCGCGTACGGGAAGTCCTCGTAGAACACGACCGTGCCGGCGTATTCCGGCCCCGGCATCACCCAGCGGTCCGACGAGCGCAACAGGGCCACGCCTGCCTCCCGGCACAGCTGATGGTCGACATGGCCGCCGACCCCGAGCGGCAGGTAGACCTGCTGCGGCTCGAGCCGGTCGATCTCCCGCTGCAGGACATCGAACGGATGGGTGTCGTCGTCGCGCGGCGCCCCGAGGAGCTGCTCGTCGCCTGCGTACCCGCGGAAGACCGCGTCGGGCAGGTCGAGGAAGACGATCGATGCCTCGGCGAAGTACGCGTACCGCTCGTCCTCCAGTCGCCGCCTGGCCATCAGGTCGCCCGCGGCCGCGGCCTCGACGACGTCGTCGGTCAGCACCGCCCCCTGGGTCGGCAGCTCGTCGATGACCGGCTGGCCGGCGAGCGACTCGTTGCGGATGCTCGCCCGCCGATACCAGGACGATCGCTGCCAAAACCGCTTCGCGGCCTGGTCCGCGTCGACCTGGGTCGCCTCGAGCGCGACCTGGTCCGCGACCCACGCCGGGCCGATCGGGTAGTCGGGCAGGATCGCGCTGCGGTTGAACGCCTCGGTCGAGGGCCACATCGTCTTCGACCCAAACCCGAGTGCCTCGCGCTGGTAGGGCGTGAGCCCGTCGTTCGCTCCATCGCCCGAGAAGACCGTGATGATCGTGACGTTCTGCCCCAACTCCCGGAGGCTGGCGATCAGGCCGCCGCACGAGAGAGCGACGTCGTCCGAATGGGGCGCGACGAACACATGGGTCATGGCCGGCCGAGTATACCGAGGGGGAACGACGCCGGATCAGAACCAGCGGCGCCTGTTGTCGGGATCGCGGGGCGCGTCGTTCGGGAAGCCGCCCGGTCCGATGAGCGGCACGAAGACCACGGCGCCATGGGGCGTGTCGCGCCAGACGTCGCCGTGGCGGACGACCAGCGTCAGGATCTGGTGATCGCGCGGCCCGACGGGGATGACAAGCCGCCCGCCGTCGGCGAGCTGGTCGCGGAGCTCGGTCGGGATCGAAGGCGCCGCGGCCGTCACGATGATCCCGTCCCAGGGGGCGCCGCCGGGATCGCCGAGGCTGCCGTCGGTCGTCCGGATCGTGACCGTGCCGGTCAGGTCGAGCGCCTCGATCCGCTCGCGGGCCTTGTCGGCGAGGACGGCGTGCCGCTCGAGGCTCGTCACGTCCGCACCCAGCGCTGCGAGGATCGCGGCCTGGTACCCGGACCCAGTGCCGAGCTCCAGGATCCGCTCGCCCGGCTGTGGCGCGAGGAGCTCGGTCATGCGCGCCACGACCCACGGCTGGCTGATCGTCTGACCGGCGTCGATGGGGACGGCTTCGTCGGCGTAGGCGCGACTCTGTCGGTCTCTGCCCAGGAAGTGGTCCCGCGGGACCTCGGTCATCGCGTTCAGTACGCGCTCGTCGCGGATGCCGCGCGCGCGTAACTGGTCCTGGACCATGCGCCGCCGATCGTCGTCAGCGCCCATCCACAGAGAGTAGACCCGGACGACGGGCCGGCGTTGAAGTTACGACGCGCTCGGTGAGGCGCTCGCGGCGGGTGTCGCGCTCGGGACGGCGGAGGGGGCCGCGCTCGGGCTCGCCGAACCGCTCGGGCTCGCCGAACCGCTGGGGCTCGCGCTCGGACTCGCCGTCGGGCTCGCCGACGGGGTCGGGGTCGGCAGCGGACGCAGGAGACCCCCACTCCCCAGCAGGATGCCGTTCAGCAGGATGAGGACGAAGACGGCGACCGTCCCGATGACGAACCATTTCGAAACGTCGTCCTTGACATGGACCGCGATCTCGGATGGCGACGGTGCTCGACTGGCCGCGGTCGTGGTGCCGCTCCGACGCTTGGTCGCCGACGACCGCCGCTCGGCCGCGGCAGGGACGGCCGCTTCGCCGCCGATCTCGCGGACCGCAGCCTCGTAGTCGTCGATGTCCGCCTCGTCCGCCTCGATCGCCTCGGTCTCCGCCTCGTCGAGGAGCTCGGCCTCGATCGTGTCGACGTCGGCGTCGTCCGGCCGCCCGCCGCCGCCGTCGTCATCGAGCTCGTCGTCGATGTCGTCGATGTCGTCGTCGATCGGCTCGAGCGGTTCCTCGGGCGCGCCGTCACGGGGTTCGGTCACGGGTGTGTCACAGCTCCTGGCGCTCGACGCGGGCCGTCAGGTCTGGCGCCGCGGACGGGCAGCAGGATACCCGATAGCCGATCACGCCTCGCGGACCGCCGGCACGAACCAGCCCGCCAGCCCGGCCAATGCCGTGACGACGCCGAAGGCCGCGATGACCGTCGTGACGCCGATGACCTCGGCGAGCACGCCACCCAGCCCGATCGACAGCGTCATCGCCCCGAAGACAAGGGAGAAGCGGAAGCCGATGACCCGCCCGATGAGGTTGGGCGGCGTCCGCTCCTGGAACAACGTCTGGCTCGGGATGATGAAGACCATGTTCGCGATGCCGATGCCAAAGGCGATCGTCAGGACGATGCCAAGGTTGCCGGACAACGCCATGAGTGTCGTGAGCAGCCCGAGGACGGTGTAGCCGGCGATGATCATCCGGCCCTTCGCCAGCCGCGCACCGATCAGTCCGATCACGAACCCGCCGATCAGATTGCCGGCGCCCTGGCTGCCCTCGATGAAGCCGTACACGGCCTGCCACTCGTACCCCTGGCTGCCGAATACGCGTTCTGCGAAGACCGCAGTCTGGCCGATGAGCACGCCGATCGTCAGTTGCGCGACGACCGCCTGCAACGTGTTCGCGAGCAGGACCGGTTCGTTGCGCAGGAAGCGCCAGCCCGCAACGAGCTCGCCGCGGAACCCGGTCGGTGCCGGTTCGCCGGTCGCATCCTCGGTAGCCGCCCGCGGCATCGGCCGCGGGATCAGCGTGCTGAGCAACAGCGCGGAGGCGAGGTAGGTCGCCCCGTCGAACCAGAAGGCGACGGAAACGGCGTTAGCGACCAGCGCGACGAACAGCCCGGCCAGCGGGAACCCGATGACGTCGGCGATGGTCTCGCCGACCCACAGCGCGGAGTTTGCGGTCAACAGCTCATCCTCGCGGACGAGTCGCGTCAGGATCGCGACCCGGGCCGGCCGGAAGAAGATCGAGATCGTGGTCAGCAGGAACACCAGTGGGAAGACGAGCAGGATGTTGGTCGACGCTGCGATCGGCATGATCAAGACGACCGCCGCGCGGAGGATGTCGCTGACGACGAGGACCTCGCGGTGATCCCAGCGGTCGACCAGGGTGCCGGCGAGCGGGCCGAACAGGAGGTTCGGTAGGGTCGCGGCGACGAACACGAGCGCGACCGCGATCGGCGAGTCGGTGACCACGAAGACGATCGCGGCGATGGCCACCTGGTGGACACGGTCGCCGAACAGCGAGATGAGCTGGCCCGACCACAACGCCGTGAACGATCCATTCAGCGCGAGGCGGACATAGGGGTGCCGTCGGAGCCGCGCGACCACCTGCGGGGAGAGCCGTGGGATCGGTAGCGTCGGCGCCGTGGGTAACGGGGGCGCGCCACCGGCGCCTGGTCCACCGCCACCGATGGTGGATGATCCCGGCGCGGCCAATCGTTGCCGTCCGGTGCCGAGGACGGTCGGTCGATCGAGCGCCGCGGATCGCTCGAGACCGGGCGGCAGGCCTGTGACGCCTCGCTCACCCGCCAGTCGCCGCCGGAGCTCCGCGTCCACCGATTCCTCGGTGGGCGTGGGAACGCGCACGACACCGGCAAACAGGAAGAACGCGAGGCCGAGCGTCAGGAACACGTCGCCCAGCG
>DASTIG010000222.1:0-5993 GCA_035717785.1 Candidatus Limnocylindrales bacterium | reverse complement strand
GTTGTGCTCTCCCGGGCCAGACCCAGCTGCCTTCCCCGCACCGTTCGGGCCCGCAGGGCCCGATCTGAGTTCAAATGTGGTGGGCGACACTGGACTCGAACCAGTGACCTCTTGCATGTCAAGCAAGTGCTCTAACCAGCTGAGCTAGCCGCCCAACGGTTCCGGCGTCCGCCGAGTGTGGCTACACCCGACGAGTGTCGGAACCTACCGTTCGTGCCTCGACAACGCCTCTCCCAGAACCCGTAGCGGCGAGATGTTCCACGTCTCACCTAGGCGCGGGAAATGACGGTGCCGCGACCCGTACGGCAGCGGGCATCGTACCCGAACGGGGCCGCGACCGACAAACCTGCGGTCGCAAAGACGACGCGAGCTCAGTAGCCCGGTTTGGCGGCCGGCGATTCGGCCGGGGCGCCTGAGGCGCCGCCGGACCCTTCGCTTGACGGACTCGTGCAGGCCCCGAGTGCGGCAGCCAGGACCAGCACCAGCGCCAGGATCGATCGACGGACCACGCGGACCCTCCTTCTCCGTTCCTGGCAGACGGTTCGACGGCTCGCCGCTCGCGGTTTCGATGATGATGCGCCCGTGGACGACTACGTGCTCCTCGACGTCGGCGACGGCTCCCGACTGGAGCGATTCGGCGATCACATCGTCGATCGACCGCATCCCGCGGCCACCGGGGGGCGGCGCTCGCCGCGTCGATGGGCGGACGCCGATCTGCGGTTCGATCGCGACAGCGGCTGGAGCGGACCAGGTCTCGAGCGGGCACGGAATGGCTGGACCACCAGGAACGCAGATCTCGCCTTCGAGCTTCGACCCACCGCTTCCGGGCAGGTCGGGGTCTTCCCAGAGCACGCCGCGATGCTGCCCTGGCTGAGCGAGCGCGTCGACACCGCTCCCGAGCGCCCCTCCGTCCTGAACCTGTTCGCCTACACGGGCATGGGGACGCTCGCGCTGGCTCGCGCCGGCGCCGCCGTCACGCACGTCGATGCGGCGCGACCCGCCGTCGCCTGGGCGCGAAGGAACGCTGCGCTGAACGAGCTCGCTGACCGGCCGATCCGCTGGCTCGTGGACGACGCCGGTGCCTTCGTGGCGCGCGAGATCCGTCGGGAACGGCGCTACGACGGCGTCGTCCTCGACCCGCCGACCTACGGGCACGGCACGTCCGGCAAGGCCTGGCGACTCGAGGACGACGTCGAACCACTTCTCGCGGACGTCCGCCGCCTCCTTGCCCCCAACGGATGGGTGCTCCTGAGCACCCACACCGAGGGGATCGACGCCGGCGACCTCGGCGCGTGGCTGTCCACGGTCGTCGACGACGTCGAAGTCGGCGAACTCGGTCTCCACGCGATGTCCGGCGCGAGCCTCGAGCTGGGCTCCTTCGCCCGCGGCAGCGGCGCATCATGAGCGCGATGTCCTCCCCCGCCCTGGCCAGCCCGTCGAACCCGCGGATCAGGTCGGTCGCCCGATTGCGCGATCGACGTGAGCGCGAGTCGACAGGCCTGACGCTGGTCGACGGTGCGCGCGAGCTGCGCCGTGCGCTCGACGCCGGCGTCGAGGTCGTGGAGGCATTCGTCTGCGAACCATTGCTCGCCGGCGAGGACGCGCGCGCGGCGCTCGATCTGCTGGCAACGGCCCGCGTCCCCGTCACGACGACGACCGAGACGGCGTTCGCGAAGCTTGCCTTCGGCGATCGGGCCGAGGGCCTCGTCGCGGTCGTCCGCGCGCCGAGCCTGCGCCTTGCCGACCTGCCACTGCCCGACGATCCGCTCGTGATCGTCGTCGAGGGCGTCGAGAAGCCGGGGAACGTCGGGGCGGTGCTGCGCAGCGCCGACGGC
Source organism: Candidatus Limnocylindrales bacterium (assembly GCA_035717785.1). Classification (GTDB taxonomy): domain Bacteria; phylum Chloroflexota; class Limnocylindria; order Limnocylindrales; family CSP1-4; genus SPCO01. Next base: position 4,158 of record DASTIG010000222.1, on the reverse strand, counting down.
GCCGGTGCCGACGCGCTCATCGCCGCTTCACCTCGGACGGATCTCGCCAACCCGAACGTGATCCGGGCGAGCGCAGGCACCATCTTCGCGGTCCCGCTGGCGGCCGCGCCGACAGGTGAGGTGGTGGCATGGCTGCGCCAGCGCAGTCTCCGGATCCTCGCGACGCGGGTCGACGCCGAGCGCCTCTACACCGACGCCGACCTCACCGGCCCGATCGCCCTCGCGTTCGGAAGCGAGACAGACGGCCTGACCGCCGAGTGGGAGGGCCACGACATCGATACCGTCCGCGTGCCGATGCACGGCGTCGCCGACAGCCTGAACGTGTCCGTGTCGGCGGCGATCCTGCTGTACGAGGCCCGACGGCAACGCGACCGTCTTCGGCAGCGGGCAGACTGACGCCATGGATCCGACCTTCGACCTCGTCATCATCGGCGCCGGCCCGGGTGGTGAGGCAGCCGCGCACAAGGCCCGCGACCTCGGCGCGAGCGTCGCGATCGCGGACCATCGCTGGTTCGGGGGGAGCTGCCCGCACATCGGCTGCGTGCCGTCGAAGTCGCTGCTGCACGGCGCGGCCGAGCACCGTGCGAACCCGGCCCGCTACGAGTGGCCGCGGGCATCCGCCTATCGGGACTTCATGGTGAACCGTCCGGCCAGCGCGGCAGAGCCCGACGATTCGAGCCACGTCCGTGCGCTCGAGAAGGCGGGTGCCGTCGTCTATCGCGGGGACGCGCGGATCGTCGATCGGGGACGTGTGAGCGTCACGCACGACGGCACACGCCACGACCTGTCCGGGACGAATGTCGTGGTGGCGGTCGGCTCGGGCTCACGCCGGATCCAGATGCCGGGCATCGACGGCATCGACGTCTGGACGAACGAGCAGGCCACCCTGACCCGTGAGTTGCCACGCAGCATGCTGATCCTCGGCGGTGGTCCGACCGGCTGCGAGCTCGCCCAGGTCTACGCCCGGTTCGGGGTGCCCGTCGTCATCGTCCAGTCCGGCCCGCGCCTCGCCCCGACCGACCATCCGCGGAACTCAGAGGTGATTCGCGCGACGCTCGAGGCGGATGGGATCGCGGTGAAGACCGGTGTCCGGGCGGTGGCCGCGCGGGCCGGCGCCGGCACTGATGGCGCCCACGTCATCGAGCTTGACGATGGCTCCGCTGCGGAGGGACACGTGATCCTCGCCGCGGTCGGTCGCGAGGTGCCGCTCGACGATCTCGGCCTGGAGCACTACGGCCTCGACACGAGCGGGCGGACACCGCCCTATCAGCGCGATGGACGGCTGCGGATCGCCGATGGGCTGTACGCCGTCGGCGACGCTGCCGGCCCCGAGCTCCACACCCACCAGGCGCACTACCAGGGCGAGCTCGCCGCCCGCATGACCCTGGGCGAAGCCGTCACGCCTGACTACCGCGCGCTCCCGCGCGCCACGTACACCGACCCCGAGGCGGCATTCGTGGGTGTCTCGCTCGAAAAGGCGAATGAGAACGGGCTCGACGCGTTCGAGCAGGTCGCCGACTTCGCGAAGAGCTCCCGCGGGTACGCGCTCGAGGCCAAGTTCGGCCACATCACGATCGTCGTCGACCGCGGGTCACGCGAGCTCGTCGGCGCGGCCATCGCCTGCCCCGACGCATCCGCGGCGATCCACGAATGCGTGCTGGCGATCCAGGCCCACGTCACGATCGACGTCCTGGCGGACACGATCCACGCCTTCCCGTCGACGTCGCGGATCTTCAACGGCCTGTTCGCAGACGCGCTCCGCGAGCTGGACCGCCCGACCTAGACCTCGAAGACGACCTTCCCGTCCAGCAGCACCATGTCCGGGCGCGTCGTCGACAACGGACCGCCTGGCGTCACTGGCTCGTCGAGCGACGCCGCGGGGATGACCACGACGTCGGCCCGCTGGCCGACCGTCAGCCTGCCGCGATCGAGCTCGCGGGCCGAGACCGGGCCATCGATGCATTGCGCGCGCAGCGCGCGGTCGAGCGTGAGTGCCTGGTCCGGCGCGAACGCCGGCGTGCCCGCCGGCCAACGCGCGTCCTCGCGGCGCACCGCGAGCGCCAGACCCGGCCACGGGTCGTATGACTCCACGGGCGCGTCGGTGCCGAAGGCCATGACCGCGCCGGTGTCGGCGATGGCCTTCCAGGTGTAGCCCTCGGCCTCCGCCCGGTCGCCCCACAGCTTCCACGCCTGGATCGCGTCGGACCCGAGATGGACGGGCTGGACGCTGGCGGCGATCCCGGCGGCCGCGAAACGCGGTCGATCGTCCGGGTGGAGCATCTGGACGTGCTCGATACGGGGCATGAGGGGCGACGTCGCCGCGAACGGCGTCAGCACGTCGAGCGCCGCGCGGACGGCCGCATCGCCGATGGCATGGATCGTCGTCGCGATGCCACCGGCGGACGCCCGCTCGACGCGCACCCGCAAAGCCTCAGGATCGGTCATCCAGACGCCACGCCGGAGGTCGGGGGATAGCGGTCGGTCGGGCTCCGGCTCGATGTCATCCAGAAGGGCGGCCGTGCGTGAGCCGAGCGACCCGTCGGCGAAGCACTTCTGCCAGCCGACGGTGGCACGGCCGTCCGGCGTGGCACCCAGCCGAGCCCCACTTCGAAAGCCCTGCTCGATCGCCGCTGCGACCGCGTCGTCGCGCATGCAGGCATGGACGCGCACCGGTAGACGTCCCGCGTCGGACAGCCGGGCGTACGCCGGGAACGAGTAGGACAGCGCCGGATCCGGCACGACGCCACCTGGGTCATGGCACGCGACGACGCCGAGCGAGATTAGGTCCTGCCCGACCTCGACGATCGCGCGCTCGAGGTCGTCGGCCGACGGCGGCGGCACATGGATCGTGATGAGCCGGGTGGCCGCCTCGTACAGCACGCCTTCGGGCGTCCGGTCGTCGGCCCGCCGGATGACGCCGCCGAGCGGGTCGCCAGCAGGCAGCTCCGCCGCGCGGACCGCCGCGTGGCTGGCCCACAACGCGTGATGGTCGTGTGCCCAGATGGCGGCCTTCCGACCCGGCGCGACCGCTTCCAGCGCGTCGGCAGTGGGCCAGCCGCCCCACCGGTCGGAGTCCCAGCCGTGACCCTCGAGCCACGCGTCGGCCGGCAGCCGCTCGTGCGCCTCGCGCAGGCGCACGAGACCGTCCTCGAGTGTGGGCGAATCGCCGAGGTCGACATGGCGCGACGCCAGCGCGGCTTGTGCCAGGTGCAGGTGCGCGTCGGTCAACCCGGGGATCGCGACCTGATCCGGCTCGAGGCGGATGCGTTCCGTGAACGGGTCGGCCCGGGTCTCGAGGTACACCTCGGAGCCTGCGAACGCGATCCGACCGTCCCGGATCCCGATCGCCTCGACCCAGCCGAACCCCGTTTCGCCCTCGAGGGTGGCGATGCGGCCGGTGATCAGCGCGTCAAGGGGCATTGAGCGGTCAGCCTATCGGGTCTGCCAGGAGCGTCGCGAGGTCCTCCCGCGCGAGCCCGGCCCCGAGACCCAGGGCCAGCGCGACCCGAGCCTTGATCGCGCAGAGCGTGCCAGTCGGGATGGCGCCCGCGCGGACCCAGGTCGCACCGCCGCCTGGGAACGCGTAAGCGGTCGACACCGCGCCGGCCGGGCATCGCGAGGCCAGGACGACGGTGACGCCGACCGCGATCGCCCGCTCGGCTGCGGCGAGGAGCCCCGCCGAGGTGTTCCCGGCCCCGGTGGCTGCCATCACGACGCCACGCGCGCCCGTCGCGACAGCCGCGTCGAGCATCGCCCCATCTGAGCCGATGCCGGCCTGGACCAGCTCGACACGCGCGCCGTCGGTCGGCGCAGGCGTGAGCGAACGTCGTACCCCGCGCGGTCGGTCGAGCACGACGACGCCATCCTCCCCTACCCGACCCAATGAGCCGAGATTCGGCGAGCGGAACGTGTCGAAGGCCTGCGTGTGCAGCTTCGTCGCGTCATCGGCCGCCTCGAGGGTCCCAGCGAGGCCGACGACGACCCCGACGCCCCGCAGCGCCGGTGCCGCGGCCGCAGCGACGGCCCTGCGCACGTTCGCCGGCCCGTCGTACCCATCCTCGTGCGAAGCGCGCATGGCGCCGGTCACCACCACGGGCTTCGACGATCGCAGCACGAGGTCCCAGGCGAACACGGTCTCCTCGATCGTGTCGGTGCCCT
>DASTIG010000221.1:0-6394 GCA_035717785.1 Candidatus Limnocylindrales bacterium | reverse complement strand
ACGAGGTCCGGGTCGATCCGCCCGGAGAGGATGGCGGCGGAGCGGATGCCGATCGCGCCGAGCGCGAGTCCAGCGACGCCGATCAGGAATGCGATCCAGCGGAGCGTTGCGCCACCCCGTGTCGCGCGACTGACCCGTGGTGGCGCGGGGGGCACGAACGGCTGGGCCAACGGCGGGGCGGTGAGGTCGATATCGGGCGGCGGCGCAGGGTCGGCGGGCACCGGGTCGGGCGTCGGCACGCCCGGATCCGCGGTCATGTCATCGGGCGGCATGGGCTCACCCCCTCTGCCGGATCGCTGGGTCGGGTGGGTCAGTGCCCCCCGTGCCCGGCCTCCACTGCCTTGCGATGCTCGGCGATGACCTTGTCCGCGAGATGGGAGGGGACGTCCTCGTAGTGGTCCAGCGTCGCGCTGAACGTGCCCCGACCCTGGGCGAGCGAACGCAGTTCCGTGGCGTACGAGAACAGCTCCGCCTGCGGCACGTGCGCCGTGATGATCTGGATGCCGCCGTCGCTGTCCATGCCGAGCACGCGGCCACGCCGGCCATTGAGGTCCCGGTTCACCTCACCCATGTATGCCTCCGGGATGCGGATCTCGACGAGCATGATGGGCTCGAGGAGAGCCGGTTTCGCCTGCTGGACGCCGTCCTTGAGCGCCATCGACGCCGCGATCTTGAACGACAGCTCGTTCGAGTCGACGGTGTGGAACGACCCGTCGTACAGCGTCGCCTTGAAATCGGACAGCGGGTAGCCGGCGAGGACTCCCTCGGCTGCAGCCTCGCGGATGCCCTTTTCGACGCCAGGGAAGAAACCCTTCGGCACGCTGCCACCGACGATCCGTTCCGCGAACTCCACACCACCATCCGGGTTCGGCTCGAGCTCGATCCAGACGTCGCCGAACATGCCATGGCCGCCGGTCTGCTTCTTGTACCGGCCGTGCACCTTGGTCGTGCCCCTGATCGTCTCCTTGTAGGGCACCTTCGGCGAATGGGTCGCGATCGCCGCACCGAACTTGCGCTTCAGCCGTTCCAGGATCACCGACGTGTGCGCCTCGCCCATGGTCCGCAGCACCTGCTCGCCCGTCGCGGTGCGCTCCAGCCGGACCGTCGGGTCCTCTTCGAGGAGCCGGGCGAGCGCAGGGCCCATCTTGTCGAGGTCCTGCTTCGACACCGGCTCGATCGCGACGACCAACGACGGCGGTGGGAAGTCGAGTGGTAGCAGGCGGAGCGGCTTCTCCTTCGACCCGAGCGTGTCGCCGGTCTCTGTCACCGACAGCTTGGCGACGGCGCCGATCTCACCGGCCTTCAGCTCGCCGATCGGTTCCTGTTCCTTGCCATGGAGCAGCAGCAGCTGGCCGATCCGCTCGTCCTCGTCCCGGGTCGTGTTCCAGACATGCGCCTGCGAGTGAAGCGTGCCCGACAGGACCCGGACGTAGGTCAGCCGCCCGACGAACGGATCGGCGGTCGTCTTGAAGACCCGGACCAGGAGGGGTCCGCTCTCGTCGGCAGGCACCTCGACGGTCGCGCCGGACTTGTCGAGCGCCTTGACAGGAGCCTCGTCGGCCGGGGAGGGAAGATAGCGGGTGAACGCGTCGAGGAGCGCCCGCAGGCCGATTCCCTTGGCGGCCGACCCCACGAGGACCGGCGCGAGGATGCTCTCCTTGACACCCTTCCTGAGGCACGCCTCGAGCTCCGGGTCCGAGACCTCCTCGCCGTCGAGGTACTTGACGAGCACGTCGTCGTCCGCCTCAGCGGCCGCCGCGAGGAGCTGATCGCGCCGCTTGGCGACCTCATCGGCGAGGTCGTCGGGGATGGGGACCTCGGTCTCATCCGAGCCGTCCCACGTGTACGCCTTCCGATGGACCAGGTCGACATAGCCGCTGAACGACTCCGCGGAGCCGATCGCGATCTGGAGCGGAGCGATCTTGTCGCCAAAGACCGACCGCAGGGCATCCAGCGCGGCGGTCGGATCCGCATTCTCGCGATCGGCCTTGTTGATGAAGAAGCATGCCGCGCGTCCAGACGACCGGCCGAGTGCGACAGCCTGCTCGAGACCGGCCTCGACGCCGGCCGAGGCGTCCATGACGAACAGCGCGCCGTCGACCGCGGCGAAGCCTTCGATCATGTCGGCGATGAAGTCGGGATAGCCCGGCGTGTCGACCAGGGAGATCCGCGTTCCGTCGTACTCGAACGTGCCGACCGCGAGGCTCAGCGACTCCTTGCGCTTCTGCTCCTCGGGCTCGAAATCGAGGTGCGCGGTCCCGTCGTCGACCCGCCCGAGTCGCGGGATCGCCGCCGCCTTGAACAGCAGTTGCTCGGCGAGCGTCGTCTTGCCGCCACCGGCGTGGCCGGCCAGGACGACGCTTCGAAGGTGGGGCAGATCGACGCTCTTCATCGTCATCGGCTCGACGGTCCTCCTAGGTTGCGAGAGGGTGCCGGAGGGGCCTCGGAGCGGGGGGTCCGGCCATGATAGTCGGCTATACTCCGGCCCGCGATGTCAGGTCATTCCAAGTGGTCGACGATCAAGCGCCAGAAGGGCGCCAATGATGCCAAACGGGGGGCCCTCTTCACGAAGGTCGCGCGCGAGATCTCGGTCGCGGCGAGACTCGGCGGGGGCGATCCGGACGCCAACTATCGACTCCGCCTGGCGATCGAGAAGGCGCGATCGGTCAACATGCCGGCCGACAATATCAAGCGCACGATCGACAAGGCGACCGGCGGCGGCGATGCCGAGCAGTTCGAGGAGATCGTCTACGAGGGCTACGGTCCCGGCGGGGTGGCGGTCCTCGTCGAAGCCCAGACCGACAACCGCAATCGGACCGCTGCCGAGGTTCGCTCGATGTTCACGAAGAGTGGCGGCCAGCTGGCCGGATCCGGCGCTGTCGCCTGGCAGTTCGAACCGCGTGGGCTCATCACGGTCGCGCGCAACGGCATCGACGCCGACGAGGTGACGCTGACGGCGATCGACGCGGGCGCCGAGGACGTCGACACCGACGATAGCGAGGCCATCGAGATCTACACGACCCCGGGTGACCTCGAGCGCGTGCGCGCTTCGCTGGAGGGGGCGGGTGTGCCGGTCGAGTCGGCCGAATCGACCATGATCGCGAAGCAAACGGTCGAGCTGGACGCGGCAAAGGCCCGTCAGGCCCTCCGGCTCGTGGAGCAGCTCGAGGACCTCGAGGACGTCTCGCGCGTCACGGCCAACTTCGACATTCCCGAAGAGGTCTTCGCCGAGGTCGCTGGGTGATCGTTCTCGGGATCGACCCGGGGACCGCCGCGCTGGGATACGGGATCGTCGAGTCGACGCGGGGGCGCCTGCGCGCGATCGACTACGGCTGTCTCGAAACGTCGCCCGACACGGCGATGCCGGAGCGGCTGCTCGCCGTCCATGCCCTAATCGACGAGCTGATCGAGCTGCATCGACCCGCGGTGATGGCGGTCGAGCGCCTGTTCTTCTCGCGTAACGCCCAGACCGCGCTGGGCGTCGGGCAGGCGCGGGGCGTCGTGCTGCTGGCCGCCGCACAGCGCGGGGTGCCGGTGCGGGAGGCGACACCGAACGAGGTGAAATCGGCGATCGCAGGCTACGGAGGTGCCGACAAGGATCAGGTTCAGCGGATGGTCCAGGTGGTGCTCGAGATGGCCTCGGTGCCACGACCCGATGACGCCGCCGATGCCCTGGCGATCGCCGTGTGGGCGGCTAACAGCGAACGAGCGGGCGCGGCGCACCTCTCGCCGGTCATGGATCGCTCCGCGGTCGCGCCGATCGCGCGCGGAGCGTCGGGCTACGACCGCGCGGTGCGGGAAGCGCTCGCTCGCGACAAGGCCGGCACGCACGGCGCGCCGCGTGGCGCGGCGCCGCCCAGGGCGCGAGCCGCCAAGCGCTCGGACTCCTAGGGCCCGCCCGGTGATCGCGTCGGTCGAGGGGGTGGTCGGCGCGATCGCAGCCGATTCGCTGGTCATCGAGGTCGGCGGGATCGGCTATCGGGTGTTCACCGCGCCGTCCGTCCTGGCGACCGCCACGGCTGGCGGGCGGCTGAAGCTCCACACGTATCACCTCGTCCGCGAGGACCAGCAGGCCCTCTACGGGTTCCGGTCCGCCGAGGAGCTCGGATTCTTCAACCTGTTGCTGACGGTGACCGGGGTCGGACCGAAGGTCGCGCTCGCGATCGTCGGGTCGCGGCCGACCGCCGACCTGCAGCTCGCGATCATGACCGGCGACCAGGCCGTGCTGGTCTCCATCCCAGGCATCGGCAAGAAACTGGCCGAGCGGATCATCTTCGAGCTGAAGGAGAAAGTCGCGGCGGCCGGGGTCGCCGCGGTCGAAGCCGGCGCGGTCGGCACGCGTGGCGGGGCCGAGACCGAAGTGGTCGCTGCGCTGCAGGCGCTTGGGTACTCCCTGGCCGAGGCCCGAGAGGCCTCCCGGACCGCCCTGGCCGACCCCACGATCGGCGGCACGCTCGAGGAGCGGGTCAAGGCGGCGCTGCGCAGCCTGTTGCGCGACTAGGGCCTCGATATGTTGAGCGGCGCTCACGTGATCCTCTGTAGCCGAGACGCGGAAGCGGATCGCGCGTTCGTCCGCGACGTCCTCGGACTCACAGGTGTCGATGCCGGTGATGGCTGGTTGATCTTCCGCCTCCCGCCGGCCGAGCTCGCGGTCCATCCGACAGATGGCGAGTCGGAAGCCGAGTTCTACCTGATGTGCGACGACATCGAGGGTCTTCTCGCTCGGCTGGCGGGCGCGGGTGTGGTCGTGTCGAGCCCGGTGACCGACCAGGGCTGGGGGCTGCTGGCGTCCATCCGGCGGCCGAGTGGCGCCGATCTGGCGATCTACGAGCCGCGGCACCAGGTCGCACACGACGCCGAGTTGAGGGCGAACAGCGCTCAGACTTGAGTCGCCGACCGACGTCACATGGGAGGCCGGCGGACCGAGCAAGAATCAGACTTCGCACAACGGGTTCCGGGACTGTTGTGGGCCTCGTACAGCGGATTCGTCTGATGGGAGCAGAAGCTGGCGGCTCACGCCGGGATGGGTACCGCGTTGCCGGAGACGCGAACGCCCGCCTCGCCTGGCACGACCGACACGGTCAGCAGGCTGGGACGGCCCATCTCGACGCCTTGGGCGACCTCGAACGTCGCCGGCGGCTTGATCTCGCCGCGAGCCCGCAGGTACGCGCCCAGAGCCGCGGCGGCCGCGCCGGTCGCGGGGTCCTCGACCACGCCGCCGACCGCGAACGGGTCGCGTGCGCGGAACCGGTTCGGGCTCTCACGCCAGATCAGCTGGATGGTGGTGAGGTCGTGGTCGAGCATCAGTCGTTGCATCGGATCGAAGTCGTACGACATGCGGCCGAGCGTCTCGAGGTCGCCGACCGCGAGGATCAGGTGCTTTACGCCGGCGTAGCCGATGGCCGGCGGCAGTGCGGGGTCGAGCTCGTCGTGCCGCCAGCCCAGCAGGGCGAGCACGCCGTCGACAAGGGCGTCGGGGGCGTCGCGCACCCACGGTTCGACCGATGTCAGCGTGGCTCGGGGCCGGCCGTCGGAATCGATGTCGATGGCGACGTCGACCACGCCGTCGTTCGTGGTCAGCGCGAGGTTGGCGGGCTCTCCTCGCTCGGCGAGGGCCACGCCGGCAGCGATCGTGGCGTGGCCACAGAACGCGACCTCCGCAAGGGTGCTGAAGTAGCGGACCCGGAACCGGCCCGGCGCGTCTGAGCCGTCGGGGGCCAGGAACGCGGTCTCGGAATACCCGACATTCGCCGCGATCCGCTGCATCTCATCGGCCGGCGGCAGCACGTCCCCGATCCAGACACCGGCCGGATTGCCGCCGGCGGGGTCGGTCGTGAACGCGGCGAGCCGGAGGAGCGTCCCGCTCACCTCACGGGCGACGACCGGCCAGCGCGTCGGCGTGGATGCCGCGCGGATCGATCGATGCGTGCCCTTGGCGTGCGGCCATCTCGGCGAGCGTCTCGCGGTCGAGGATCTCGAGCATCGCGTCGCGCACGTCGATCATCACGTCGCGCAGCGGGCAGGTCGCCTCGTCGGGACAGGAACATCGATCGTAATACCGCAACGAGACGCACGGGAGCGGCGCCAACGCGCCGTCGAGCAGCCGCACGACCCGCCCGATCGTGATCGTCGTCGGATCCGCATCCACGGCATAGCCGCCGTGGGCGCCGAGGGTCGTGCGCACGATCCCGCCGTGCTTGAGCGTCGCCATGATCTGCTCGAGGAACTTGGTCGGGAGGTTGTTGCGCTGGGCCAGGACGGCGAGCGCCACCGGGGCCGAGCCGTCGTGGCGCACCAGATCGACGAGCGCGCGAAGGCCGTATTCGGATCGGCGGGAAAGGCGCATCGGCGGAATGGTAGCCCCGAAGCCCTACTCGCGTGGTCGGCATTCAGA
>DASTIG010000220.1:0-9003 GCA_035717785.1 Candidatus Limnocylindrales bacterium | reverse complement strand
CCAGGTCGCAGCGGAGACGCGGGCCTTCCTCTCCGAAAGCGGGGTGGACCTCTCCGGCCAGCAGGAGACCAAGACGCGGACGGCACTCGAGCATTTCTCCAAGGTGCTTAAAAGCAGCCCTGCATGACCGCCCGACCCGCTGCGTCAGACGCATCCGGCGGGATCGGCCGATGGGTCACGCGCCGCCTGCCCGCCGGGCCGCCCGAACAGGCGATCTCGTCGACGGCCTGACCCTCGGGCGCCTGGCGCCGCCACGAACGCGCGGTCTCGTAGTGACAATGGACGGCATGCTGCGTCAACCTGCCGACCCCATCGAGCGCGCCACCTGGATGAGCGAGCTCGTGTATGGGACGCTGGCGGCGCTGATCGCAATGGCCGGCATCGAGGTGGCCGGTGGCGCCAGCCCAACGGGTGCGGGCGCGATCATCCTCGTGGGTGCGGCGGCGACATGGTTCGCGCACGCCTACTCCGCCGTGCTGGGTCGCCGTGCGGCCCTGGGGCATACGGCGTCGACCGCGCAGATCATTCAGGCACTGCGCCACGCCTGGCCGATCGTCCTCGCCGCGATCCCGTCTGTCCTTGCCTTCGGCGGGGCGTCACTCGGCTGGTGGTCATCGGGGATCGCGATGGGCTTCTCGAACGGCGCCGGGATCGCAGTCCTGGCGGGAGTGGGATATCTGGCGGGGCGGGCGGCCGGCGAGGACCTCGCTGGCCTGGTCAGTTCCACCGTGCTGACGGCGTCGATCGGCATCGCGATCGTCGTCGTGGAGCTCCTGCTTCATCGCTGAGCGGGCGTGCATGCCACTGCCTGTGGCGCGGCGATCAGGTCGATCCCGATCGCCGCTCCCTAGGTTCGACACCCGTCTCTGGTGTCAGGAAGCGCTGGCCGCGGCGCTGGCGGCGTCGACCTTGCCGAACGCTGCCCGAACCTCCTGCGAGTTGAGGTACCAGATGATGATCAGCGGCATGATCGCGGCACTGAATCCGACCCCGCTGCCGGGTGCTTCGAGGAACCACAGGAACGCCTCGAAGAGCGCGAATCCGGCCACGATGATCGCGAACTGCCACGCCCATTCCCGGAGCGACCAGAGGCCTGCCGCAGCGGCGAGCCACGCGATGCCCGCGCCGATGGCGAGCCATGCCCAGAGCCCGCTTTGCTCGAAGGCCGGAAGGTCTCCGAGGACCCCGAACCAGTCGAAGCCAAGGAGCCGCAGGCCCAGGTATAGCCAGTAGAAGCCAGCCAGGGCTCCGAAGAAACCGATGACCGAAATAAGGATCGGCGGGTTTCGCATGTGGGATCTCCCTCCAACCGAGACGTATGGACGACTGGGAGCATAGCCCTTGCGTTCGTCGGTGTTACGTCCATTTCGTGTGAGACGGGCGTATCTTGCGCTTCAGGCCGGCCGGGCGACGATCGGAGCACGCAACGATCCCAGCCGCTCGACGGTGAGCGTGACCTCGTCGCCCGGCTGGAGGTACCGGCCGATGGTCTGCTCCCGGATCTCGAGCAGACAACCGCCACCCACGGTGCCGGACCCAAGAAGCTCGCCGGGTCGCAACCGGACGTCGGCCGACGCACGCGCAGCGAGCTCGGCGAAACCGTGGAAGATGTCCGACCAGCGTCCACGCGACGTCTCGGCACCGTTCACAGTCGCGGTCATCGTGAGGTCGAAGCCGCGACCCGACCGTGCGTCCTCGAGCTCGTCCGGCGTCACCAGGTACGGTCCGATCGAGCTCGCGAAGTCCTTGCCCTTTGCGGGACCCAGGCGCACCGCGGTCTCGTCCCGTTGCAGGTCGCGGGCCGACCAGTCGTTGAAGATCGTGTAGCCGCCGATCGCCTCCTCGGCGCGCTCGGGGTTCAGATCGCGAGCCGCCGTGTCGATCAACGCCGCGATCTCGAGCTCGTAGTCGAGCTCGTCTGATCCGGCAGGCGCCCAGATCGGGTCGTCCGGCCCGCGCATCTCGGACACGTTCGAGAAATAGAAGACCGCGAGTCGATACCAGTTCTCCGGGATGTCCGCGTCCCGGCGTCCCCAGACGGTGCGGACATGGCCCTCGAACCCGTAGCCGTCGCGCAACGACAGGGGTTGCAGCAGCGGTTTGCCGAATGCAAGGTCGCCGGCACCGAGGACGGCGTCGTCGTCCTCGTCGCGGGCCGCGAACCCATCGACCAGCTCGCCGAATACCGCCACACGGAGGCCGCGCGCGAGTGCCTCGTCGAGGGTCGAGATCGGCCGCCGATGGAGCGCGGAATCGTGCTCGAGCGTCGGTCGAGACGCGATCGCGCGGCGGCGTGCGTGCTCCAGGTCGAGCCAGCGCCTGTCGTCCAGGGCCGCGACGACGCGCCACGGAGTCCCAGCGGGGGCGTGCCGTTCGCGGACGTGCGCCAGCCTCACCGGCGCACCCGGCGGTTCAGAACGGCTTCAGCTCCATCAGCCACACGAGCACCGCGAGTCCGACGATGCCGACCACCATCGTCAGCTCGGGCCGCAGCTTGGCGTTCGCCGCGGCGATGGCAGCGTCGGAGCCGGGGGCCAGCGGCGCCCCCGATTTGTCCGTCCCGATCCCGAGAGCGGCCCGGAGCTCACGCATCGGGTTCGCAGCCAGCGGGGTCATCGTGATGACCACCACGACCAGGACCACGATCGCCGCCCACGGCCACGTGCGCGAGAAATGCCCGCCCATGATCGCGGCCCAGATCCCCAGCAAGATCGCCACGAGGAGGGCGACGCCGGCCGCCACGAGCGAGGTCTGCGACAGGTCGAGCAGCGTCTTGAGCTCGGCTCGGTCCGAGGAGGCCTTGACCCGGAAGCTCGCGAACGCCGAGACCCCATGCGCTCCGAACGCGATGATCACAAAGAACACATGCGCGATCACGATCCAGGGGTACAAGTCCATCCGAACACCTCCCTCCGGCGACGACACCAAGCGTGGCGGCGACCGCTTCGATGGTACGACGCTGTGGTCCGCGCGGAGGGTTAGCGGCGCGGGGAAGCGGCTCCGGACCGTCGACCGGCGATAGCCGGTCGACCGGTCCCGATTCATCCTTCTCGATGCCGGAGCTGGGCGCACGGTCCTGATCGACGTCGAGGCGACGGCGTCGGAGACGTCCAGTGGGTTCGCGGCAGAGGCGAGGCCGATCGTGGAGACTTCGCCTTCACACACCCGCGCCGTAAACCCGGCTTTCGACGCGGGGCTCCTGTTCGGGATCCCCGCGTCAAGACTGACTTTCCAACGCTCCCGGCGCACCATCTACCGATAGGGGTGGACGACGCCCCCGATGGGCGTCAAGCCCTGGTGGTGACGGTGGATCGCGACCTCGTCGAGGCGGCGCAGCGTGGGGACCAGTCGGCGTTCGTCGACCTCGTCCGCTCGCGCGGCGACCGGCTCTTCGCGATCGCCCATCGGATCCTGCGGGATGTCGATCGGGCCGAGGATGCCCTCCAGGACGCGCTGGTGATCGCCTGGCGTGACCTACCGGGCCTCCGCGATCCGGACCGGTTCGACGCCTGGATCCATCGCCTCCTGACGAACGTTTGCATCGCCCAGGCGACGCGTGAACGCCGTCGCACCGCCAATCTCCGCGTTCTGCCACTGGATGCCCCGGTCGCTCCGGACGACCTGCTCAGCGTGGCCGACCGCGACCAGCTGGAGCGCGGCTTCCGTCGGCTCACGCCGGACGAGCGCGCGGTCCTCGTGCTGCACCACTTCATCGGATACGCCCCGACGGAGATCGCCGACCTGCTCGGCGTTCCGGCGGGGACGGTCCGATCTCGACTTCATCACGCTCATCGCGCCATGCGAGCCGCCCTCGATGCCGAGGCGCGCGCACCAGCCGTCGGAGGGTCCACTGCATGAACGAACGCTCCGACATCGATCGCGTGCTTCGCCAATGGTTCGACGACGGACCGTCCAGGATGCCCGAGCGGGTCGTGGACGTCGTCGCCGACCGGATCGCCCGCGAGCGTCAGCGGCCGGCGTGGCGCCTCGACTGGAGGCACCTTGGAATGAACACGACTTTCAAACTTGCGACGGCCGTCGCGGCCGTGGCGATCGTCGCCGTCTTTGGCTACAACCTGCTACCGCGCGGATCCTCGGGAATCGGCGAACTCGCACCGACTCCGAGCCCGACAGCGAGTCCCACAGCGAGTCCGACATCGACCCCACCGTGGGATGCCCCGCGTCCCGGGCCTTGCGGCGAACGCGGCTGCGGCGGTCCGCTGACGGCCGGCACGTACACGTCGAAGTCGCTGAACCCGGCCGTCACCTACACGCTGACCGCCGATTGGGTCAACCTCCGGGATTGGCCCGACTTCTTCCAGCTCTACCCGGACACCCCGGAGAACCGGATGCTCGCGGCCGCCGCTCAGTACCCGCCCCACATCCTGATCCTGCCCGCGACCATGGTGTCGCCGAGCGCCGCGTGCGCGGGTGAATCCCCGTCATCGGACGAGACCGAGGTGGACGCGGCCCGATTCGTCGAGTTCCTGACGACGCGCGAAAACCTCGCGGCGACCGGACCGGTCCCCGTGACGGTGGGGGGGCTCACCGGACAGCAGATCGACGCCAGCCTCGAGCCCGGCTGGACGGGTTGCCTCCCAGGCGCACCATTGGGCGAGTCGCTCACGCAGCGGGACCGCATTCGCTACATCGTCCTCGATACCCCGGACGGCGGATCGCTGATGATCAGGCTCCGGGCTCCGACCGACTTCGATGCATTCGTTGCGGAGGCGATGCCGATCGTCGAGAGCTTCGAGTTCGACCTGGGGCCGACCCCTTCCTGACGGAACGTGGCAAAGATGGCGCCCCGCTCAGCTTCGGCGCGGCGGGGCGCTATGCCACGACTCGATCACCGTCGCGACCGTGTGTGGGCACCATCCGCCGCCGGCGCCGCCAGGGCAATCGCACCTGAGCGTCAGGCCGTCGGGCGTCACGGCGAGCTCGGTCCCCGATGCGCGCCGCCGTCCTCGACCTCGGCGCTGACGCGGAGCGGACCGAAGTCCACGAAGTGCACGCCACCCGCGGTTCGCAGGACCTCACCGGCGCGCTGGAGGTATTCTCCTGCGCGCTCGCGCAGGACCTCGGGCTCGACGAGATCGGCGAGCGACGTCACGGCTAGAGGTTGCCGCGGTTCGCCTGCTCCCGTTCGATCGCCTCGAACAACGCCTTGAAGTTGCCGACGCCGAAGCCTCGCGAGCCGTGCCGCTCGATGATCTCGAAGAAGAACGTCGGGCGATCTTGGACGGGCCGCGTGAAGATCTGGAGCAGGTACCCCTCCTCGTCCCGGTCGGCCTCGATGCCCAGCTCCTCAAGCGTCTCCATCGGCACACCGACGTCGCCGACACGATCGGCGAGGGTGGCGTAGTACTCGTGCGGGAGGCCGAGGAACTCGACGCCATTCTCGCGGAGCCGGCGGACGGTCCCGACGATGTCCTCGGTGCGCAGCGCGATGTGCTGGCAGCCGGGCGATCGATACCAGTCGAGGTATTCCTGGATCTGGCTCTTCTTCTTGCCGCTCGCCGGCTCGTTGATCGGGAACTTGATGCGGCCGTTGCCGTTGGTCATGACCTTGGACATGAGTGCGCTGTAGTCGGTATGGATGACCTTGTCGTCGTAGTGGATCAACTGTGCGAACCCGAGGACGTCGCGATAGAAGTCGACGAAGGCGTTCATCTGCCCGAGCTCGACGTTGCCGACGCAATGGTCGACCTCGAGCAGGCTCAGCCCGCCGGCCGCGGCGGCCGGTGCAGCGACCTTGCGGTAGCCGGGCGCGAACGCCCCGTGGTAGTCGCGTCGGTCGACGAAAGAATGGAGCGTCTCGCCGTACGTCCGGATCGATGCCTTGCGCAGCACACCATCCTCGTCACCGTCGAGCTCGGTCGGACCAAGAGCGGACGCAGCGCCACGCGACGTCGTCTCGCGCCAGGCCGCTTCCACGTCCGCGACGCGGAAGGCGATGTCGTGGACCCCGTCGCCGTGCGCCCGTACGTGCTCGGCGATCTCGCCGTCCGGTGTCAGCGGCGCCGTGAAGACGAACCGGATGTCGTTCTGGACCATGACGTAGCTCGCTCGATCACGGACCTTGGTCTCGAGGCCGCTGAACGCGACGGGCGTGAAACCCCAAAGGGCACGGTAGTAGGCCGACGCCTGCCGGGCGTTGCCGACCCAGAACTCGACGTGATCGATGCCGTCGAGCGGCAGGAAATCGGCCGCCTTGGCGTAGGCGTCCACATCGACCCGGGCGCCGGCCTGGTTGGCCGCGCCACGCGGGAGGGTCTCGGTCATCGCGCGATCTCCGCTGCAGGCGGGTCCGGCCTCGGTCCGGCTCGTGCCGCATCCGAGGCGTTGGTCAGTACCACCATCGTACGCCGCGCGTGCCACACTGGCCGCCATGACGAGCGACGCCGATCGGATCGTGGCCGCGCGACGCGGCTATGCCGAGCTCGCCCCACGCGTGATGGCCGGGGAGCCATGGCCGCTGGCCAAGGACTACGGCACCGGACCGGAAGCGTCGTGGGGGCCGCGCGAGGTCCTGGCGCACGTCGAGGAGATGCTGCCCTTCTGGCTGGGCGAGATGGAACGCGTCGTCGACGGGACCGGCTTCCACCCCGTGCCGTTCGGGCGGACCGCGGAGGATAGCCTCCGCCTCGGGGTCATCGATCGGGACCGGTCGCTGCCGCTACGGGTGCTGTTCACCCGGATCGACGCAGGGCTCGCCGCCTGGGCCGACCGGCTGGCGACCTTGACTGCACCAGAGCGGTCCCGCCTTGGCGTGCATCCCCGGCTCGGGGAGATGCCCGCCCAGGAGATCCTCGAGCGGTTCGTGCTCGGCCACGCCGAGGACCACATCGCGCAGCTGACGGACATCCTGGCGACCCGCACCGACTGATCAAGCGCGGTGTTCATCATCCTCGCTGTCCCGATCGGGCTCGTCCTGGGCTTCCTGATGGGTGGACGACTCGATCGGCTGTCGGAGATCCGGTTCGAATGGGCGTGGCTGGCCGTTGTCGGGCTGGCCGTGCAGGTGCTCCTGTTCTCGACCCCGATCGGCGGCTCGTTCCGGGGCGGGGTCGGCGAGGCGATCTACGTCGCCTCGACGGGGCTCGTGCTCGTCGCAGTCTGGCGCAATCTGCGGGTTCCCGGGTTGGCGCTCGTCGCGCTCGGAGCGATCTCCAATCTCGCGGCGATCGTGGCCAACGGCGGGGTGATGCCCACGACGCCGGAGGCTCTTGCGGCCGCCGGCCTCGATCCGCTCGACGGCTTCTCGAACAGCGCGGTCCTCGAGGATCCTGCCGTTGCGCCGCTCACCGACATCTTCGCCTTGCCGCCCTGGCTGCCATTCGCGAACGTATTCAGCATCGGCGATGTCCTGATCGCGCTGGGCGTCGTGATCGTGGTCGCTATCGGCATGCGTCGCGGGGACCCTGCCAGTCGACCCGCCTGACGCCGTCGCGCCGGTGGCGACGCGCACCGGAGACGCCGCTGGTCATCCGCGCGCTAGTACCGATGGCCTATGGCCTCGCCCTCGGACCCCTCGTACGGTGCATCCGGGGACACCTTCCGTCCCCAGGACTCATCGAAAAACCGCCGATCCGTCAGCAAGAAAAGGGACCGCGATGAAGAACATCATCAAGTCGGGGGCCTTCCGGACGCTCATGCTCCTGTGCGCGCTCGCCAGCTCTGGCCTCGTGCTGGAGGCGGCGCGCCGCTGGTAGTGATCTCCGGGACGTAACGCACCGCCGGGGCTCCGCGCCGGCACCGTCACCGCTCGACGGCCGTCCGATCAGGACGGCCGCTTCGATTCCCGGCTGGTCGGTGGCCCCGTTCAGCGGATACAGTCGGGGCCATGCCCTCGCTTCCCGAGATCGGTTCGGGCCTGCCGGAGGTCGCGCTCCGGACCGCCATCGTCTACCTCTTCCTGGTCGTTGCGATCCGCGTTTCGGGCAAGCGCGAAGTCGGGCAGCTGTCGGTCCTGGAGCTCATCGTCGTCCTCGTCATAAGCGACGCGGTCCAGAACTCGATGGTCGGCGACAACACGTCGATCTGGGGCGGCATCGTCGCGGTCGTGGTGCTGCTCGGGCTCGACTTCATCCTGCGCGAGATCTCGAGGCGATCGAAGCAGGCGCGCAAGGCGCTCGAAGGCGAGCCTCGCCTGCTGGTCCGCGACGGTCGGCTCCTCAAACGCGCCGTGCAGGAGGAGGGGCTCGAAGTCGACGACATCATGACCGCGATCCGGGCCCATGGCCTCGCCCGGATCGAGGACGTCCGGATGGCCGTCCTCGAGACGGACGGCTCGATCAGCGTGATCGGTCGGTCGAACGGGGACGATCCCGAGAAGGCGACGCCCGAGCCGCCTCGTCGGACGGCAAGTGGAGCCTGAGGAAGGCGAGGATCCGCTCGAATGCGTCGCGCCGGTTCTCGCGGCGCTCCCAGCCATGCGCCTCGTCGTCGTACCAGTGGACTTCGTGGACCTTGTCCTCGATCTCCAGCGCCTCGACCATCCGCTCCGTCATCAGCGGCACGACACGCTTGTCCTTCCGGCCGTGGAGGATGAGCAGCGGCGCCTCGATCTGCTCGGCGCGGTACACCGGTGACCCGCGGCGATACGACTCGGCACGGGTCGGGTCATCGGGTGCCCCCATCATCTTGAGCAGGTCGAGTCGGCCGGGTCGGTCGCCGTGGCGGAAGCTCTCGGCGATCTCGGAGTCGCCGTACAGATCGACACCGGCGGCCCACAGCGACGGCTCCTCGACAAGTGCGCTCAGGACCAGGTACCCGCCATACGACCCGCCGTAGATCGCGAACCGACCGTCGGACCAGGGCTGCTCGCCCGCCCAGCGCCTGGCGTCGATGAGGTCGTGGGTGTCGGCGTGGCCCCACTCGCCATGGTTGGCCTGGCGGAATGCGCGGCCGTAGCCGGTCGACCCGCGGAAATCGACGTCCAGGAACGCGTATCCGGCGTTCGCGAGCAGCAGCTTGAACGGCACGAACGCGCGATAGGCC
>DASTIG010000219.1:0-6018 GCA_035717785.1 Candidatus Limnocylindrales bacterium | reverse complement strand
GACCGACGCCGTCACCCACACCACAATGCGCCACGGGTCCGACTTGCGGCTGACGCCCGTCGCGCCGACCGCGACTGCGATCCTGTTCGGCGCTTCCTACCACGCCGACTACGCGACGGTCCTGGCAGACCCCGCAGACCTGCCGGCGATCGCCCGTGCTGTCGCGGGGTACGTCGCGAGCCCGGCGAGTGGCGACTGGGACGTCGTCGACCTGCGACGGTTGCGTTGCGCCGACCCGACCGGTGCGGAGCTTGCGGCCGCGCTTGGCCCGATCGAGATGGCGAACGGCTGGACGCTGAACGTCGAGCGTGAGGACGTGTGTCCCGTCGTGACGTTCCCCGAGGGAGTCGATATCGAGGGCTTCCTCAGCACGCTGGGCAAGAAGGAGCGCCACGAGATCCGCCGCAAGGTCCGGCGGGCCGAGGCGCTGGGTGAGGTCCGCCTCGTCGACTCCACCGATCCCCTGGCCGACCTCGACGTCTTCATCGACCTCCACCAGCGCCGCTGGGGCGACGATGGGCTGTTCAAGCCGACCCGCGGCGGCGACCAGAGCCGCGTGCTCTTCCGGCGGCTGTTCGAGTTGTTCGGGCCTGACGGTCCGCTGGTGCTGACAACCCTCTGGGTCGGGGACCGGCGCATCGCCGCCGGGGTCCATTTCGAGACGCCCACGGACCTGCTCTACTACAACGCGGGCATCGATCCCGAGGCCCGCGAGCTGTCGCCCGGCGTGCTGATGATCCACGCGTATGTGCGGCGCGCCCTCGAACGCGGGATCCGACGGATGGATTTCCTGCGCGGCGATGAGCCCTACAAGTACGAGTGGGGCGCCGTGGACGAGCCGGTCCAGCGCCTGCTCGTCCGGCGGAGCGCCTGATGGGCGCCCCTCAGCGGACCCGACCCGATCCCTGCTTCGAGAGTGTTCCCCGGAGAGCGCCGACGTCCGCGGGTCGGATCCGGGTCGTCGAGGTCCTGGCGACCGGGACGAGCGGCGGGGCCCAGGAGCATCTCTTTGGGTTGGTCAGCCGGCTGGACCCGGACCGCTTCGATGTCTCGATCGTGGCGCTGTCACCAGGGAGTGCCGTCCGCAAGATGCAGCGGGCCGGCTTCGACGTCCTCGTCATCGACGAGCCGGACGACGCGATCGCGGTCGGCGCGCTGGCCGCCTACCTGGTTGATGCCCGGCCCGACATCCTGCACAACCACATGTACCGGGCCGAACTCGTCGGGACGCGCGCGGCGATCGCCCTCGGCGAGATCGGCCACCGGCGGCCGTACGTCGTCTCGACCGTCCACTCCAGCCGGATCCGGTCCGAGGAGGACCGGGACATGCTGCGCATCCTCACACCGCACATGGACCAGCTGATCGCGGTCTCGTCGATGATCGAGATCAAGCTCGAGCAGGAAGGCCGGACCGGGGCACCCATCCGTCGCATCTACAACGGCGTCGACCTGTCCCGCTACGACCACACCGAGCCGTGCTGCACCCTGCCCGAGGAATACGGGATGGAGCCGGGATCGCAGATCGTCGGCGTCGTCGCGCGGCTCGAGCCGGAGAAGGGTCATCCAACGCTGCTCGAGGCGTGGCCCGCCGTGCTCCGAGCCGTCCCGGACGCCTACCTGCTGATCGTAGGCGAAGGGTCGCGGCGCGAGGCACTGGAGACCCTGGCGAGTCAGCTGCGTATCGCGCATCGCGTGGTGTTCACGGGCCGCCGCGACGACGTGCCGTCCGTGACCGCCGCGCTGGACGTCGCGGTCCTCCCGTCGTATCGCGAGGCGCAGGGTCTCTCGATCCTCGAGGCGCTGGCGTTGTCGCGGCCCGTCGTCGCGTCGAACGTCGGCGGGATCCCCGAGATGATCACGGACGGGGTCAACGGACTGCTCGTGCCGCCGCATGATGCCGACGCGCTTACCGCGGCCATCGTCCGGCTGCTGACCGACCATCCGTTCGCGGACACGCTCGGGCGAGCGGGCCACGACATGGTCCACGACCGCTTCTGCATCGACCTGATGGTCGACGCGGTCGCGGGAATCTACGAGGAGGGCGCTCGCGCCATCCGCCCGTCACGAGTGGCAGCCGCGGTCTAGACACGGCCGACCGGGACCATCGAGCCGGTGCCGAGAGGCAACGGGGCGCATAGCATTCCGGCGTGTCGCTGCGCGCCCTGTGGTCGTACCTCGCGATCGGCCTGCCCGTCCTGGCCGCCCTCCTGGCGCCGATGTCGACGGTCGACCTGACGTACCAGCTGCGCGCGGGCGCAGAGATGCTCGCGACCGGCGCGATCCCGGCCCAGGACACGTGGACCTTCACAGTCGCCGGGACGCCGTGGTTCGACCAGCAATGGGGGGCCCAGCTCATCCTCCGGCTGGTCGAGCAGCTCGGCGGATGGACGGGACTCGTCCTGGTCAGGGCTGGCCTGACTGCGACCGCGGTCGGCTCGGTGTTCTATGTCGCGCGCCGACGCGGTCTGGACGCGCGGACGGCAGCATTGCTCACGCTTGCGGCCTTCGTCGTCGCGGCACCCGCCATGGCGCTGCGGCCGCAACTGTTCGGGCTGGCGCTGTTCGCCCTGCTGCTGGTGGTGATCGACCTTCGGCATGACCGGCCGCGCGTGCTGTGGCTCGCCCCGCTGATCGTGGCGGTCTGGGCGAACATGCACGGGAGCTTCATCATCGGACCTTTGAGCTTGGGGCTGGCATGGCTCGCGGACGTCGGTCAGGGGTCCGGGACCGCTCGTCTGACCCTCACCGTTGCTGCGCTGGGCGCGGTGGCCGCGTGCATCACGCCGTTCGGTCCGGCCGTCTGGGCCTACGCCGTCGGCCTCTCGTCCAACCCAGGCGTGACCAGCCTGATCACCGAGTGGCAACCGACCTCGCTCCGAACCCCGATCGGCGTCCTGTTCTACGCGTCGGCGCTCGCTGTCGTTGCCGTGCTCGCCCGCCGGGGCCGCACGACGGACTGGCCGACCCTCCTCTGGCTCGCGGCATTCTTCGCGATCGGTGCGTATGCGGAGCGCGGAGTCGCGTGGTGGGCGCTCGGGGGAGCCGTCGCAGTCGCCGGCCTGATCGAGTCCGCTGAGGCTCGTGAGCGAACCGACCCGGTCCTGATCCGACGCGTGAATGCCGTCACGGCGGTGGTGATCGCCGTCGTCGCGGTCGCGTTGCTGCCGATCTGGCGACCGTTGGACCCGGGCACGCTCGCTCCGACCGGTCTGCTGACAGACGCCCCATCAGGGGTCACGGGTGCCCTCCGAGAGGTCGTCGCTCCAGGCGACCGGATCCTCAACCCCCAGCGCTGGGGATCGTGGTTCGAGTACGCATCGCCGGAGGCGCTCGTGGCAGTGGATTCACGTGTCGAGCTCATTCCGACGGATGTCTGGTCGCGGTATGAGCGCATCCGGAGCGGTGCCCCGGGATGGCAGACGGACCTGGACACGATGGCGGTCGACTACGTGGTCGCGATGCCAAGCGACATCGCGTTCCGTGACCGGCTCCTTGGAGACGGCTGGATCACGTCATACGCCGGGGCGGATGGCTCGCTCCTGTCGAGGTCGACGTCGTGACAGGGATGTCGGACGCCACGGTGGTCGGTCTGGCCGGCTTGATGGAGCGCTGGCGCCGGCCGGTCGCATTCGCCCTGGCCTTCATCGCCGTGATCGCCATCCTCGGATCATTCTGGATGTCGATCTCGGATGCTCCGAAGGTCGCGGCCGACGCCTACACCTATCTCGCCGCAGGCGAGCGCCTGAATGCCGGCCACCACCTGTACGAGCTGCACGCTGGCGACCGATGGATCTGGATCAACCCCCCGTTCTGGACAGTGCCGCTCCTGTCGCCGCCCCTGATCGGCGTGCTGTGGCGTCCGCTCGCGGCGCTTCCGTCGGACAGCGGTCTCCTGCTCTGGCAGGTGCTCACCATCGGGACGATCGGCGCGACCGTCGCGGCATTGATCGTCCGGCTCCCCATCCGAGCTTCGCTTCTGGCGATCGCACTTGCTGTCCCGATCGGGTTCGAGATCGACGTCGCGAACGTCAACGGCTTGCTGCTCGGCGGCTATGTCCTGAGCTGGTGGCTGTTCGTCCGCCACCGCAACGAGGTCGGCCTCGTGGTCGCCGCCATGGCGCTCGTCAAGATCGCTCCCGTCGTCCTGGCCTGGTGGCTGTTCACGCAGCGACGGTGGCGCGCGGTCGCCTGGTTCGTGGGCGGGGCGCTGCTGTTGCTGATGGTGGGCATCCTGGGGTCGTCCTTGGAGATGCATCTGCGCTACCTGTCGATCGCCACGCAGACGGTCAGCGGAGGGAACAGCAACCTGAGCCTCGCAGGCGTGGCGTCGGCGCTCGGCGTGCCGCCATCGATCGCGGCCTCGTTGCCGAAGCTGGCGCTCGTTGCGGGCGCGATATCGATCTGGTTGCTTCGAAAGCGGCCCGGCCCGGCTTTCGCGGTCGCGATCGTGACCGCGATCTTCGGCTCCCCCGTGGTCAACTTCAACACGCTGGCACTGCTGATGGCCACCCTTGCGCCGCTCGCCTGGCCCATCCGCGAACCCACGACGGACCAGCCAGCGGACGGTCGTCCGGTTCCCCTCCCCAGCACGGGCGGTGTGTGAGCGGCGGTACCATCGGCGGGTTGCTCGCGTGCACCGGGGTGCCAGACTGACGCCATGGTTCATGAAATGGGCAGAGGGCCGCTCGTCGCTGTCGTGATTCCGGCACTTAACGAGGCGGGCAGGATCGGCCGCGTCATCGACAAGCTGCCCACGGACGGCCGCTTCGAGGCGATCGTCGTCGATGATGGGTCGACCGACGGGACTGGCGACGAAGCCCGCTTGCACGGGGCCGCCGTCGTCGTGCGCCACGAGACCAGGGGTGGTGTCGGTGCGGCTATCCGCGATGGCTGGATCACCGGGGCATCGCGCGGGCGCCCGTACCTCGCGCTCGTCGCGGGTGACGACCAGCACGAGCCGTCGGAGCTCGCCGGGGCGTTCGATGCGCTGCTCGCCAGCGGTGCCGACTACGTTCAGGGCTCACGCTGGATGGCCGGCGGGAAAGTCAAAGGCAACAGTGGCGGCCGCGGCCTCGGGACCCGCCTCTATTCCCTCGCTTTCAGCGTGCTCGTCGGGCGACGCGTGACTGACGCCACGAACGGCTTCCGCATCTTCCGGACCGACCTGTTGCAGGATCCGCGTATCGAGCTGGAGCAGCGCTGGCTCGACAGCTACGATCTCGAGCCGTACGTGCTCTATCGGGCCCTGACGCGCGGCTACAAGGTCATCGAGTACCCGGTCACGGTGGTCTATCACCATGACATGCCGTACACCAAGATGCGCGGCATCAAGGACTGGTGGCGGCTCTTCCGTCCCGCACTCATGCTTCGAACGGGGGTCCGTCGGTGATGCGCGAGGCCCTGGAACGATCCTTTGGCGCACGCCGGATCCTGGTCACGGGTGGGGCCGGGTTCGTCGGGTCGGCTGTCACGCGCCGGCTCGTCGACGCGGGCGCCAACGTGACGGTCCTCGACGACCTCTTCACGGGCAAGGCCGATGCCGTCCCGACGGGCGCCACCCTCATCAAGGGCTCGGTCACGGACGTCGCGCTCGTGGATGAGCTGGTCGCAGACCACAGCCTGATCCTGCACCTCGCCGCGCGAAACATCATCGCCTCGACCGCCAACCCGCACACGGACTACGAGACGAACATCGGGGGCACACTCAACGTCTTGCTGGCCGCGAAGCGATCGAAGCCCGACCGCGTCGTCTACACCTCGTCGGCGTCCGTCTATGGCAATCCGCGGAGCATCCCGATCAACGAGGACGATGCGATCTGGACGCTGTCGCCATACGCCGTGAGCAAGCTCGGTGGTGAGAACTACTGCACGGCATTCGCGGAGAGTTACGGCCTTCGCGTGGCGACGGTCCGCTACTCCAACGTCTACGGCCCCGGCCAGCGACCTGACAACCCGTACTCGGGCGTCGTCTCGAAGTTCCTTGTCGACGCCCATGCCGGCCTGCCGCTGTCCGTCCAC
>DASTIG010000218.1:0-15897 GCA_035717785.1 Candidatus Limnocylindrales bacterium | reverse complement strand
GGCGAGCGCGCCTGGGTGCCCCTGCTGCAGGCGTTCTATGCGCCGCTCCGCGATCGCGTGGCGGAGAAGCGGCGCGCGCTGCGTCGCAGCGACTTCACGACCGAGGAGACCGACGAAGTCTGCTCGCTCGGGCATCCGATGGTCATCCGGCTCGGGCGCAACGGCCGATTCCTGGCCTGCTCGATGTATCCGGAGCACAAGGAGACGCGGCCACTCCCCGGGGAGGAGCCACCGCCCCAGGAGGGGACCGGCGAGGTCTGCCCGAAGTGCGGCGAAGGAACGCTCGTGGGCCGGCGCGGGAAGTTCGGACCGTTCCTCGGCTGCTCGCGCTATCCCGAGTGCGATTACATCAAGCGTGAGGGCCCGCCGCCGCCCGAGCCGCTGCCGTTCGAGGTCACCTGCCCCAAGAACAACGACGGCCACCTCGTCCCGCGTCGCGCGCGACGGACTGGGAACGTCTTCTGGGGGTGCTCGAACTACCCACGCTGCGATTTCACGACCAACTACGAGCCGCTCGGTGGCCTGCACGACATCGACGACGGGCCGCTCGCGCGCAAGGGCGACGCGGCGATCTGCCTGAAGTGCGGCTCGACGAGCGAGACCGCGCCCGATGCCATCGTTCCCGGCGAGAAGTACGCGGGCGGCCCACCCGATCCGGAGGCCCTGGCGCGACCGGCGCGTGGCCGGGGAGGTGCACGTACGGGTCGTCCCCGCGGCGGCGCGCGCTCCGGTGGCCGCGCCTCGTCCCGCACGACGCGTTCCGCAGAGCCGGCCTCCGAGGCGTGAACGCGGTCGCGGGTGACCCCCCGACCCACCTCGCTCTCGACCGGTTCCTCCGGTCTCTGGCCGCGCGCGACGCCTCTCCGCACACGATCCGGGCCTACGACACCGCGATCGGTGCCTATCTCGACTGGCTCGCCGAGCGCGGCGTCGACTGGACGCGCCCGACCCGGCCGGAGCTCCGCGGCTATCTCGCCAGGCTTGGCAGCGGGGGCGCCCGTTCGACCGTCGCCCAACGTCTTGCCGCGATCCGCTCCTTCCACCGCTGGGCGGCACGCGAGGGTCTGGCTGCCGGCGACCCATGGGGCGCGATCGCGACGCCGCGACTGCCCAGGCGGCTGCCACGCGTTCTCGAGGTCGAGCAGGTGGCGCGGCTCCTCGCGGTCGTCGAGGCGGACCTCGAGGCGGCCGAGGCAGCCCGGCCCGATGGGATGGCGCTCGCCACGGCCCTTGCGATGCGTGACCGGGCTCTGGTCGAAACGGCATACGCCGCCGGGTTGCGCATCAGCGAGCTCGCCGCCGCCGACCTCGCGTCGCTCGATCTGCGGAGGGGTGAGGTCCGCGTCATCGGCAAAGGCCGCAAGGAACGGATCGGGTTGCTGGGGCGGCCGGCGGTCGCGGCGCTGACGTCGTACCTCGACCATGGCCGGCCGCTGCTCGCAGAGCGCCGCGCGGCGAGCGCATCCGTGCCGACCGCGGTGTTCCTGAACCACGCCGGCGCGCCGCTCGGGGTGCGCGGACTGCGCTACAGGCTGGACCGCCTGTGCCGAGCCGCCGGCCTGCCGGAGGGGGTCTCACCGCACACGCTCCGCCACTCGTTCGCGACCCACCTGCTCGACGGTGGCGCCGACCTGCGCGTGGTGCAGGAGCTGCTCGGCCACGAGAATCTCGCGACGACACAGGTGTACACGCACGTGTCGCCCGGCCGGCTGGCGGCCGCCTACCGCGACGCGCATCCACGGGCGCGGCGGGTCGGCAAGGAGTGACCACGGCCCGCACGCTGGCCAGGGCCGGCCTGATCGTCTCGGCGTTCTTCCTGGTCTCCCGGGTGCTGGGCTGGATCCGGCTGGTCGTCATCGCCAACGCTGTCGAGGACCCGGCCCAGCTGGATGCCTTCTTTGCGGCGTTCCGGATCCCCGACCTGCTGTTCCAGCTCGTCGCCGCCGGGGCGTTGTCCTCGGCGCTCATCCCGGTCGCGGCCGGCCTGCTGGCGTCCGACGGCGAGGGGCGCGCCTGGCGAGTCGTGTCGACCGTCGCGAACCTGATGCTCGTTGCGCTGCTCGTGCTCGCGGGGCTCGTGCTCGTGTTCGCGGACCGCCTCGTGCCGCTGTACACCAGCGGCTTCGACGCGGCGACGATGGCCCAGACCGTGGAGTTGACGCGGATCATGGTCCTCAGCCCGATCTTCCTCGCCCTGGGCGCCGTCGCCACCAGCGTGCTGAACACGAAGGGGCGGTTCGCCGCCGCGGCCTTCGCACCGGTCTTCTACAACCTCGCGATCATCGGCGCCGCCCTGCTGCTGACGCCGCGGCTGGGTGTCACCGGCCTGGCGATCGGGGTTGTCGCGGGGTCGGTCGGCCACCTCCTCGTCCAGCTGAGGCCGTTGCAGAGGATCGGCTTCCGGTACACGCCACGCATCGACGCCAACGATCCGGCGGCGAGGACGGCGATCCGGTTGATGGTGCCCCGTGCCGTGGGGCTAGGGGCGAGTCAGATCACGTTCGTGGTCGTCACGTCACTCGCCACGACCGTCGGGATCGGGGCGGTGACGGCCTTCACGATCGCGTTCACGCTGCTACAGGTCCCCATCGGCGTGATCGGCGTCCCACTCGGGGTGGTGCTGTTCCCGTCTCTGTCGCAGGAGGCGGCCGAGGGCGACCACGCCGAGTTCGTCGCTCTCCTGACGCGGGCCATGCGCCTCCTGGCATTCGTGATGCTGCCCGTCAGTGTCCTCGCGGCGATCCTGCGCGTGGAGACCGTCGCGCTGCTTTTCGGCGGATTGGACCCGGCGGTCATCCGGCTCACGGCCGACACGTTCCTCGCATTCCTGCCGGGTCTCCCGGCGCACGCTCTGATCGCCGTCCTCGCCCGCGCGTTCTACGCGCGGCAGGACACGCTGACGCCGGTGCTCGCGGCGATCGGGGCGGTGATCATCAACACGACGCTCGCCGCGGTCCTGGTCGGGCCGTACGGGCTGCCCGGCATGGCCTTCGCCATCGCGATCGCGGCCTGGCTCGAGGCGGCAGCCCTGCTCGTGCTGCTCCGCCGGCGCGAGGGCCCCCTCGGCCTCGCCACCGTCGCGTGGGTGGCGGTCCGGACGTTGCTGGCGGCGGCGGTCGCCGGAGCCGTCGCGATCTTCGTCCACGGGATCGTCGGACCGGCGCTCGCGCCCGACCCGGCGACGCTCGGACGAGCGGGCATCCCGGGCATCGCGGCCGTCATCGTCGTGGTATCCACGGTCATGGGCGCGACGTTCGTCGTCGCGGCGCTCGCCTTGCGGATCGGGGAACTGCGCTCTATCGTCGCGATCATGGTCGACGCGCTTCGCCGGCCATCCCGGCTGTGACGGCCCCGATCGACGCCGGCGCATGGGACGCCCTCGTCGAAGCGAGCGACCCCGGCTCGTACCTCCAGCTGAGCCCGTGGGCGCGGGTGAAGGCCGTCAACGGCTGGTCGGCGCACCGATTGTTGGCCACGGATCGTGTCGGGGCGCAGGTCCTCGTCCGGCGTCCCCGGCCGCTGCCGTGGGGCTTCGCCTATGCGCCGCGTGGTCCGGTCGGCGGGGACTGGTCCCGCGACGAGATCGGGGCGTTCTCGGCCGCCGTGCGTGAGAGGCTGACGGGGATGACCGGTCGCGTGTCGCACCTGCGGATCGACCCCGAGATCGAGATCGACGGCCCACACGACGCCGAGGGCGCGACGCGCAGCGCCCTGACCGCCGAGGGCTGGCGGCCGGCACCGCCGATCCAGCCTTCGTCGACGCGCATCATCGACCTCGCCGCGGACGAGGAGGCGCTATGGGGTGACCTGCGCAAGAAGTGGCGCCAGTACGTCAACAAGGCACGCTCGGCGGGCGTGGTGGTCGTCGATGCAGACCGCGATCGACTCGGGGACTTCCATCGCATCTACCGCGAGACGGCCGACCGGGCCGGATTCCTGATCCGGACCGAAGATGCGTACCGCGACGTCTGGGACGCCTACCGGCCGGACGGCCGCGCCCGGCTCCTCTTCGCCCAGTCCCCGGATGGCGAACCGCTGGCGACGCTGTTCCT
This sequence comes from Candidatus Limnocylindrales bacterium, assembly GCA_035717785.1. Classification (GTDB taxonomy): domain Bacteria; phylum Chloroflexota; class Limnocylindria; order Limnocylindrales; family CSP1-4; genus SPCO01. The sequence goes on along the minus strand of DASTIG010000218.1, from coordinate 11,845 downwards.
CGTGCGCAGCGGGAACCGTGTTGTCGAGCCGTACGGCGGCATGACCCAGACCGGCGCCGATACGCGTGCGAACTACCTGCTCAAGTGGGAGGCGATCCGCTCGTCTCGCGAGGCCGGCGCGGCCACGTACGACTTGTGGGGCCTGGCCACAGGTGGCATCGCCCATTTCAAGACCGGTTTCGGCGGGCGAGAGGTCCGCTATATCGGCGCCTGGGATCTCGTCCTCGACCGGCTCGGTCGGACGGTGTACGGCGCGGCCGGCACGGCCAGGACGTGGCGGGCGCGCCGGAGTCACGGCCTCCGCGGCGGCGCGGCCGCGGCGGCATTCGCCGGCGAGGGCGCCGAGTGACCGGACCCGCCTGGCCGCGCGAGGCCACCTGGGCGGAGCGCGCCGACTGGGACCAGCGAACCGTCCGCACACCCGGTGGTCACGTGTACCAGTCGTCGGTCTGGGCAGAGCAGCGCGCGCGCCTCGGCTGGCGGCCGCTCCATGTCCTCCTCGATGAGGACCACGCGGCGCTCGTCCTGCTGCGCCCGTTCCCCTTCATCGGCGGAGCCAGCGCGTATATCCCGCGCGGGCCGGCCATCGCCGCCGAGGAGGACGGTGCCGCGGCGGCGGCACGCGTCGCCGCGCTGGCCGAGTGGCTGGCGAGGCGCGGCGTGGCGGTCGTCGCGACCGATGCCGAGATCCCGGCCGCCGACGCTGCCTACGGCCGCGGTCTTCGGTCGGCTGGATTCCGCCCCATCCCAGAGATCCAGCCGTCGCGCCATCGGGTGAGCCTGGAGCTGGCGCACGATACGGATGACGCCGCGGTCCGCGCCGGGTTCACCAAGAGCACCCGCCAGCGGATCGCGGGCGCCGAGCGTGACGGCGTGATCGTCGAGCGCCATGACAGGGGCGGCTGGTCGGGCGCGCACCCGCTGTTCGAGGCGCCTGCCCGATCGTTCGACGACGCGATCGGCGGCTTCGCGACGCTCCTCGAGGGCACCGGCGAGCGGCGCGGCTTCCGGTTCGGGCCGCGGCACGTCTTCATCGACTGGTGGACGGCCGCCCATGCGGCCGGCCTGCTCGTCTACCTGGATGCCAGGGACGGCGCCGACCCGACCCACTCGCTCGGTGGGCTCATCCTGTACCGCCACGGCGGCCGGCTGTCGACGGTCCATTCAGGTGACCCACCCGGGGTCCGCGACACCCATCCTGGGGTCATGCACCTCCTCCGCTGGCGCGCGATCCAGCTGGCCATCCGCGAAGGTTGCACGGAGATGGACCTCGGCGGCGTCGACTCGGGACCCGACCATCGCGAACCGGGGGAGGGCGATCCGATGGCCGGGCTGTATGAGCACAAGCGGTCGTTCGGGGCGCGCTGGGTCGAGATGACCGGGGCGCACGAGCGCGTCACGAAGCCGCTGCGCTACGCGCTCGGGCGTCTCACGGCGCGGGCGGCGCGCGTCCTTCAGCGATGACCGGTCAGCCCGAGACGCGTCCGCTCGAGGGGCTGGTGCAGCGCCTCGCGGCGGAGGACAGGCTGCGTGGCACGCGTCGCGACGGCCGGGCGGTTCCCACGGCCGATCTCGGCAGCATCGACGTGACGGGTGTGACTCACGACTCGCGCCAGGTGCGGCCGGGGATGCTCTACGTCGCCATTCCAGGGCAGCACGCCGACGGCCATGACTTCGTGCCGGCGGCGATCGAGGCGGGCGCGGCGGGCGTGATCGTCGAGCGGCCGGTGGCCGGGGTCGCGGCGGCGCAGCTCGTGGTTGCCGCCGCGCGAGCCGCGCTGGCCAGTGCAGCCGCGTGGTGGTACGGCGATCCGTCGCACGAGGTGACCGTCGTCGGCATCACCGGCACCGACGGCAAGACGACGACGGCCTATCTCGCCGTTGCCGCCCTGGAGGCCGCCGGACTCCGGACCGGCATGATCGGCACGATCGCGACGCGCGTCGGCGGGCGGACCGAGGACCACGCAGTCCACGCCACCACCCCCGAAGCACCGGAGCTGCAGGCCACCCTGCGCGCGATGGCCGATGCCGGCGACCGCGTCGCGGTCGTGGAGACGACGTCGCACGGGCTCGCGCTCGAGCGGGTGGCGAGCGTGGCCTACGACGTGGCCATCCTCACGAACGTGACCCACGAGCATCTCGAGCTGCACGGCTCGTGGGAGGCCTACCGCGACGCCAAGCTGTCGTTGTTCGATCGGCTGCGCGCTCCGCGGGGCGTGGTCAAGCCTCATCCCGTCCCAGCCACGGCGATCGTCAATCTGGACGATCCGTCGGCCGGCCTGTTCGTCGGGACCGCTCGGGGTGCGGGCGCCACCGTCATCACCTACGGCACCGAGCCCGCCGCCGACGTCCGGGCGACACGTATCGCCGAGGACACGGCCGGTCTGCACGCGGACGTGGCGACACCGTCGGGCGAGGCGACGCTCGACCTCCGACTCGCGGGTCGCTTCAACATCCACAACGCGCTCGCGGTGGTGGCCCTCGGGGAGGCGCTCGAGCTCGACTCGGAACGCGTCCGTGGGGGCATGGCCGCGCTGGAAGTCGTGCCGGGGCGGATGGAGCGCATCGACGCCGGTCAGCCGTTCGGTGTCGTGGTGGACTTCGCGCACAGCCCAGCGTCGCTCGCGACCGTGCTCGACCTCCTCGCGCCGGCCGCTGCTGCCCGCGGCGGGGGCCTGATCGCGGTGTTCGGCTCTGCGGGGGAGCGCGATACGGCAAAGCGGCCGCAGATGGGGCGCATCGCCGCGGAACGCGCTCGCCTGGTGGTGATCACCGACGAGGACCCGCGCGGCGAGGACCGCGATGCCATCCTCGACGAGATCGCGCGAGGCGCCGAGGCTGCCGGTCGTCGGCGGGGCCAGGACCTGCTGCTGATCGCCGATCGGCGCGAGGCGATCGCCGCCGCATTCGAGGCCGCCCGGCCCGGCGACATCGTCCTGCTCGCCGGCAAGGGCCACGAGCGGTCGATCATCGGCCGCGACGGGGAACAGCCGTGGGACGAGAGCGCGGTCGCCGAGGAACTGCTCCACGCGATGGGTCACGCTGGTTCCGGAGCCGGGCCGGCCTGAGCGACGGAGCCTCGCTGCTATCCTTGCGGCCCATGGCGACGCCCCGAACGAAGTCCTCGACGACCGCATCCGCGACCCCTGCCGCGAGCGCGGAACGCGCAGCCGCGCCCGCACGCCATGCCGCGTCGGCCGCATCCGGCGCACCCGCGGCACCCGCCAAGAAGGCGCCCAAGACCCCGGCTCGCCGCGGCCCCCGCCGTCCGCCGGCTGTCCGGCCCGGCGGACCAGGCGAGATCGATCTCGAGGCGCTGCGCTCCGCGCTCAAGGCGACGATCACCGACCACCACCCCACGGCCGACCTGTCGGGCGTCGACCGGGCGTTCGACCTCGCGGTCGACGCGCACAAGGGCCAGCCACGGGCCACCGGTGAGCCATATGTGACCCACCCGATCGCGTCGGCCCAGATCGTGGCCGACCTCGGCATCGACCCGATCGCGGTCGAGGCGGCGCTGCTCCACGACGTCCCCGAGGACACCGAGTACAGCCTGACCGACATCGAAGAGAGCTTCGGCGCCGAGGTCGCTCATCTCGTCGACGGCGTGACGAAGCTGTCCCGCTTCTCGACCCACAGCCACGAGCAGCAGCAGGCCGAGAACATCCGGAAGATGCTGCTGGCGATGGCGGAGGATATCCGGGTCGTCCTCATCAAGCTCGCCGACCGGCTGCACAACATGCGCACGCTGTACGGCCTCCCGTCCGAGAAGCAGATCCGCATCGCGCGCCAGACCATGGAGATCTACGCGCCGCTCGCCGAGCGCCTCGGCATCTGGCAGATGAAATGGGAGCTCGAGGATCTCGCGTTCAAGGTGCTCGAACCCGAGCGCTTCCGCGAGCTGGCGAAGCTGCTCGACACCCGCCGCAAAGGCCGCGAGTCGTACATCGACCGCGCGATCGCCGAGCTCACGCCGCGGTTGGAAGCCGCCGGCATCGACGCCGACCTGCAGGGCCGCCCGAAGCACATCTACAGCATCTGGAAGAAGATGCAGCGCAAGGGCGCGGAGTTCGGCGAGATCTACGACGTCTACGCCATCCGCGTGCTCGTCGATGAGGTCCGCGACTGCTACGCGGCGCTCGGCATCGTGCACAGCCTGTGGCGTCCGATCCCCGGCCAGTTCGACGACTACATCGCGGTTCCCAAGAACAACCTCTATCAGTCGCTCCACACCGCGGTCATCGCGCTCGACGGCAAGCCGCTCGAGATCCAGATCCGGACGACCCAGATGCACCAGATCTCCGAGGTCGGGATCGCCGCGCACTGGCGCTACAAGGAAGGCACCAAGTCCGATCGCGAGTACGACGCCAAGCTCGCCTGGCTGCGCCAGCTCATGGACTGGCAGCGCGAGGTCTCCGAATCGGACGCGACCGAGTTCGTCGAGGGCATCAAGCTCGACATCTTCCAGGACCAGGTCTTCGTGTTCACGCCAAAGGGCGACATCAAGGACCTGCCGGCCGGGGCGACGCCACTCGACTTCGCGTACCGCATCCACACCGACGTCGGTCACCGGACCATCGGCGCAAAGATCAACAATCGGCTCGTCCCGCTCGACTATCGACTCAAGAACGGCGACATCGTCGAGATCGTCACGACCAAGGGCGAGCACGGGCCGTCGCGCGACTGGCTGAACGTCGTCCGGACCTCTCATGCGCGCGAGAAGATCCGCCAATGGTTCAAGCGCAAGGACCGCGACGAGAACATCGTTCATGGCAAGGAATCGCTGGAGCGCGAGCTCCGGCGCCTCGCGCGCACCACGATCGCGGCGGTCGGGCACGACAAGATCGCCGAGCTAGCGCGGCAGCTCAACTACGACACCCCGGACGATTTCTATGCTGCGATCGGCTACGGGGCGGTCGGCCCCCAGACCGTCGTCATGCGCCTCGGTGTCGTCGACGACGGCCAGAGCCAGCTCCCGACGGTCGCGCCGCCTCAGCACGTCGCTCGCGCCGGCGGTGTGCGGGTCAAGGGCGTCGGCGACCTGCTGGTCCGGTTCGCGAAGTGCTGCCATCCGATCCCGGGCGACCCGATCGTCGGCTTCATCACGCGTGGCAAGGGTGTCACCGTGCACCTGCGGTCCTGCCCGACGGTGGCCAATGAGCGTGAGATCAGCCGGCTGATCGAGGTCGAGTGGGAGGCCGCCCCGACCCAGACCTACCCGATCGCGATCCGCGTCGAGGCGTACGACAGAACGGGTCTCCTCAACGACATCACCCAGGTCGTCGCCGAGAACAAGGTCAATATCGTGGCAGCGTCGGTCGGCGTCACACCGGACCACACGGCGGTCGTGACAGCCACGCTTCAGGTCGCCTCCGTGTCGCAGCTCGCCCGGGTGATGGGCCGGATCGAAAACCTCAAGGACGTCATCAGCGTGCAGCGCGACTTGGGGTAGCGCCGGCCGAACGAGGGAGGTCGGGTGGGATGACCGACGCCTCCGCGACGAACGGATCGGCGTGATGGTGCGCCACGTGTCGGGGGTGGCCATCGTCGTCGCCGTGTTCGTCGTGGTGGCGTCGGGGACGTGGGCATACCTCTACGCGTCGGTGGATCCCGCGAGTGCATCGGCCGCGTCGGTCGTCGCCATCGGCGCAGCGATCGTGGTGGTCGTCGGGATCCTCGCACGTGGCCAGGGTGGTGCCGCCGTGGCCAAGGTTCGACAAGTGGTCGGGGCGATCGGGTTGTTCCTGACACCGGTGGCCGCCGCGCTCACCCTGCTCGCCTTCGTCGATCCGCCGATGATCCCGCGCTTCCTCCTGCTCACGGTGCTGGCGCTGCTGGCCTGGATACAGGGGATCGCCGCACAGACCGGATTGTCGATCCGCGTCCTGGTCGCGTGGGCAGTGACGCTGATGCTGTTCACCGTCGTCGCGCTGGGGGTCGGCGGCGTGATCGCCTTCATCTCCGTCGGCGTGTTGGACGCTCTCGGTCTGGACACCGATCAGGGAACGAGGGTTGCCTTCGGTCTGGTCCTCGCGTCGATCGCGACGGTCCTCTTCCTGTGGGCCCGGGGTCGTCGGGACCGCCAGGCCTTGGGTTGGGCCATCGGTCGTGCCGGATTCGGCCGAGCAAGGACCGATGACATCGCGCTCCTGGCCGCGGGACCGGGGCCGATCCTACGCGGACGGTCGATGACCGAGGTCGAGGTCGCGGAACCGGACACGGAACGTGCGGACCGGGATGCGCGGCTCGCGGCGATCGATGCCGCGCTGGCCGATGCCTCGCGCCCTGATCGCGAAGCCCCGGCAAGCGACCGCTAGACTTCGCCCGATGCCCACCTTCCGCGCTGCACGCGGCACGCGCGACCTCCTGCCCGACGAGACCCTGACGTGGACGCGGATCGAGCGCCTGGCCGCCGACCTTGCGTCCCGCTACGGCTACAGGCGCATCGAGACGCCGATGTTCGAGCAGGTCGCGCTCTTCGAGCGCGGTGTCGGCGAGGTCACCGACATCATCGAGAAGGAGCTCTTCCGGATCGTCCCGCGCAGCGAGGAAGCCGAGGCCTGGGCCCTCCGACCCGAACCGACCGCCGGAATCGTCCGGGCGTACGTGCAGCACGGGATGCAGACCTGGCCGCAGCCGGTCAAGGTCTACGAGATCGGGCCGATGTTCCGCTACGACCGCCCCCAGGCGGGACGCTACCGGCAGTTCTGGCAGTTCGATATCGAGGCGATCGGCGACCCCGGTCCGGCTGTCGACGCAGAGATCATCGAGCTCGGTCTGCGCCTCTACGCCGACGCGGGGGTAGCAGGCGCGGAGGTGCTGCTCAATTCGATCGGCGACAGCGCCTGCCGGCCGGCATACATCGAGGAGCTGACCGCCTACTACCGGGCCCGGGCCGGGGAGCTGCCGGCGCTGGAGCGGGACCGCCTCGAGCGGAACGTCCTGCGCCTGCTCGACTCGAGAGACCCGGCGATGGCCGCCATCAACGCCGATGCGCCGCGGCTCATCGATCGGCTGTGCGACGCGTGCGCGGCGCATTTCGCCGACGTCCGTGCCCACCTCGACGGTTTGGGCGTGACCTACCGCCTGGAGCCCGGGCTCGTGCGAGGGCTCGATTACTACACGCGCACGGCGTTCGAGTTCTACGCGCGTGGTCGCGAAGGCCAGCAGCAGGCGCTCGGCGGGGGCGGCCGCTACGACGGTCTCGTCGAGCTGCTCGGCGGGCGACCGACGCCGGGCATCGGGTTCGGGATCGGGCTCGACCGTCTCATCCTCGCGCTGGCCGAGCAGGGCACCGAGGTCACGCCGACCAGGGAAGATGCGCCCGCAGCGGTCGTCGTCGGCGCCGATCCGGAGGCGACCGCGGAGCGCCTCAGGATCGCGACGACACTGCGCGCTGCCGGCATCGCGGCGCGCGCGGAGCTCGGCCATCGGAAGCTGGGGAAGCAGCTCGAGGCGGCCGCCCGGGACCAGGCCCACTTCGCGATCATCGTCGGTGACGAGCTCGCGAACGGCGAGGTCCAGGTGAAGGACCTGCCGGCCGGGACACAGAAGCTCGTCGGCATCGACGATCTCGCTCGCGAGGTCGCGCGGGCGCACACCGCGCACCGCCACGGGGGATAGGGGTGGTCGATACGTTAGGGGTCGCCGCCGCGGCGTGGGGACTCCTGATGGCGATCTCCCCGATCCTCCAGATCCACCGCATGGTCGCACGTCGATCGTCGGCCGACGTCTCGATCGCGTACCTGGCCGTGCTGCAGTTCGGTTTCGTGCTGTGGATCGGCTATGGGATCGCGCTGGGCAACCCGGTGATCGCCATCCCGAACACGGTGGCCGCGCTCGTCGGGGCGGTCACGATGATCGTTGCATGGATGCTGCGGCACGGCCCGCGCCCGGCAGGCTGAACACACCCGGAATGCGCGGCCAGGACGGAGGCCCGGCCGCGCGTCGGGGGCCCTCCGCCTTCCTCGGCGTGACGGTTCCCGTACGATACGCCGGCCATGACCGACGTCCGCCCTAGCCTCGCCACGCCCTATCGGACGCACACCGCGGGACAGTTGCGAGTGTCGGATGCGGGCACGCAAGCCCGCCTCGCCGGCTGGGTGCATCGGCGTCGGGACCATGGTCAGCTGATCTTCCTCGACGTGCGCGATCGCCACGGGATCACCCAGGTCGTCATCGACAAGACCGATTCGCCGGAGGCGCACGCGATCGCGAGCCGTGTCCGGATCGAGTTCGTCGTGACCGTCGCCGGGGAGGTCGCCAGGCGCCTTCCCGGTACGGAGAACCAGCGGATGCCGACGGGCGACATCGAGCTCCGCGCGACCGACATCGAGATCCTGTCCGAGGCGAAGACGCCGCCGTTCTACATCAACGAGCCCGACAAGCCGGTCGACGAGAGCCTGCGGCTCAAGTACCGCTACCTGGACATCCGCCGCCAGCCGATGGTCGACCGGCTCCTGCTCCGGAGCCGGATGGTCCAGGCGATCCGGCGGGTCCATCACGAGAACGATTTCGTGGAGGTCGAAACGCCCACGCTGATCAAGTCGACCCCGGAGGGCGCGCGCGACTTCATCGTCCCGTCGCGGCTCCAGCCGGGCAGCGTGTACGCCCTCCCGCAGAGTCCGCAGCAACTCAAGCAGCTGCTGATGGTCGCAGGCGTCGACCGCTATTTCCAGATCGCCCGCTGCTACCGCGACGAGGACCTGCGAGGCGACCGCCAGCCAGAATTCACGCAGCTCGACCTGGAGATGAGCTTCGTCGACGAGGCGACCGTGATGGCCTTCATCGAATCGATGGCCATCGACGTGTCGCGGGCCACGACGCCGGACCGTCCGATCGTGTCCGACCCGTTCCCGCGCTTCACCTACGAGGAGGCGATCGAGCGGTTCGGCTCCGACAAGCCGGACGTCCGCTTCGGGATGGAGCTCGTCGACATCGCACCCGCGCTCCTCGGTGAGGACGGTCAGCCTGCATCAGGTTTCCGCGTGTTCGACGAGGCGCTGGCCGCTGGGGGATGCGTGAAGGCGATCGTCGCGCCCGGGCAGGCAACCATCGCGCGACGCGAGATCGATGGATTGACAGAGCTCGCGAAGCGGTTCGGCGCGAAGGGCCTGGCCCACCTCGCACTCGAAGACGGCGAGGTCAGGGGTCCCATCGCCAAGTTCCTGTCGGACGATGTCCAGCGGGCGATCATCGAGCGCACGGCCGCCGGTGAGGGCGATCTGATCCTGATCGTCGCCGATACGCCCGCCGTCACCGCCGAGGCCCTCGGCCGTCTCCGCGTCGAGATCGGCGACCAGCTGCAACTCGCCGACCCGACGGTCCTCGCGTACGCGTGGGTGCACCGCTTCCCGATGTACCAGTGGGATGCCGAGAATGGCCGCTGGGACGCCACCCACAACCCGTTCAGCGGCGTCCTGCCCGAGGACGAGGAGCTGCTCGTCACCGCCTCGGGCGATCCCGCCAGGCCATCGCCCGACGACCCCGCCGGTCGGGCACGGGCGATGCAGTACGACCTGGTTCTCAACGGCTGGGAGCTGGGCGGAGGCTCCGTGCGCATCCATCGTCGCGACCTGCTGGAACGCAGCTTCCTCTTGCAGGGCCAGACGATCGAGGGGATGCGTGAGAAGTTCGGGGCGATCCTCGAGGCGTTCGAGTACGGCGCGCCGCCGCACGGCGGCATCGCCCTCGGCATCGACCGCTGGGCGGCGCTGTTCGCGAGCCAGACCAACATCCGCGAGGTGATGGCGTTCCCCAAGACGCAGTCGGGGAGCGACCCGATGCTCGAGGCCCCCTCGCCGCCGGAGCCGGAGCAATACGAGGAGCTCGGCCTGCTGTTCGTCGGGCAGCCCGCGAAGGCGCCGCCGGTGTGAGCGGCCGGGACCAGGCGCTGACGACCGCCCCAGGTCTCGGCATCCCACCTCTCGACGCCATCGCCGCCCGACCGCGCCTGGCGGCCCTTGCCGGTGCGCTGTGCATCGCGTTCTCCGGGATCTTCTACAGCTGGGCAGAGGTGTCGCCGTCGACCGGGACGGTGTTCCGGGCACTGTTCGGGCTGCCGCTGCTCGTCCTGGTCGCCATGGCCGAGCAGCGGCGCTACGGCCCGTTGTCGATGCGCTCCGTGCGGCTCGCCGCCATCGCGGGGGTGTTCTTCGCGGGGGACCTCACGTTCTGGCACCACGCGATCGAGTACGTCGGCGCCGGGCTTGCGACGGTGCTCGGCAACCTGCAGGTGCTGATCGTCGGCCTCGTCGCGTGGCTGGTCTTCGGCGAAAGGCCGTCGCGCGCGATCTTGCTGGCCGTCCCGATCGTGCTCGCCGGCGTCGTACTAATCAGCGGGGTCGTCGGTGCGGGCGCCTACGGCGCAGATCCGGCCCTCGGCGTCATCCTGGGCGTCGCGACCGCGCTGTGCTACGCCGGCTACCTGCTGATCATCCGTCTCGGCGGGCGCGATCCCCGCCGACCCGCCGGCCCGGTGGCGGTCGCCACGCTGAGCACGGCGATCGTCGGCGCGGCGGCCGGGCTCGTCGTCGGCGACCTCGACCTGACACCGACGCTCGCCAGCCTCGCCTGGCTCGCCCTCCTGGGCCTGACCTCGCAGTCACTCGGCTACCTGTTCATCTCGATGTCCCTGCCACGCCTTCCCGCGGTCGTCACCTCGATCATCCTGCTCGTGCAGCCGGTCGTCACGATCGGCCTGGCCGTCGTCCTGCTCAACGAGCATCCGTCGATCGCCCAGCTCGCGGGCGTCGTCCTGGTCGTGGGTGGGATCGCGGTTGCGACGGTGCCGGTCGCCCGTGTCCGCGACGCACTCCGTGCGGGGAGCGGCGAGCCCCTCAGGTTGGTCGACTAGGATCGCCCGGATGACCGTCGAGCAAGGGGAACCGCACCAGGGAGACCCGGCGCAGGCCGACGCAGGCCGTCAGCAGGCCGACACTGCCCGGCAGCAGGCCGCGGCCCGCCTCGACCAGTACCGCCGTTGGGCGAGGTTCCTGTTCGTCCTGCTCGCGATCGTGGCCGCCGTCGGGTTCGTGCTTCTCCTGGTCAGCGCCCCGCTCGACGTGGATCGCCTGCTGGCGTCATGGCCGATCGTCGTCGTGATCGCCCTCAACGTCGTCGCGACGCTCATCGCGTTGCTGAGCCTCTTCCGGGGACTCGGCGATGGCTCGCCATGGGCGCTCCATGCCGTCGCTCCGGTGTGTTACGTCCTCATCGCGTCCGGCCTGGTGCGGTTGCTGCTATCTCTTGCGGGCGGCGGACTTCTGATCCCGCTGGAGGCCCTCGCGGCCCTTCTGGTGTTGAGCCGTCCGCACGGCCCCGAGTTGCTGCCGATCGCGAGCGATGACGACCGCCGCCGCGTCTGGCTCATCACCGCCGTGCTGTTCCTGGCCTACTTCATCCCGCTGCTCATCGAGGTGGCCGGCCGCTAGCCCCGGGAACGAGAGCCCGGAGGAGTGAACCCGGTGGACGCTAGCCGGGGTCGACGGCCGTATCGTCGGCGGCCTGCGGGAACGGGGCGAGGCCGCGCCCCTCACCGGGGACGTCCTCGTCGACGCCGCGCCCGGCGATGTCGTCGCCCCACTCATGGGTATGACCGGCGGGCGGCTGCGGCGGCCCTTCGTACGGCGGCAGGTCGCCGTAGGGCGTCTCGACGTCGTACTGCACGCCCGGGTCGCCGACCTCGACGGTGCGCGTCTGGACCGCACTGGCGAGATCCGCGATGACGTCGGGTGGCATCCGATCGGTGCCGACCGCGCGCAGATGGTCGAGCGCCGAGACCGGCACCAGCACCGGCCAGCCGGCTTCGCCCTGCCAGCCCGGCCGCAGGACCCTCGACGGATCC
>DASTIG010000217.1:0-11406 GCA_035717785.1 Candidatus Limnocylindrales bacterium | reverse complement strand
GGCCACCGGCAGGCGTGGTCGGACGGCCCTCCGCCTCGACTGGCCTCGGCCGGAAAAGCGCATCCCGCACGCGGATCCCGGTGATGCCGTCGTACGACCAGCCGTCCGGCTCGCCCCACAACCCGTGCAGGATCGCGAGCTGGTCCTCGAGCAGGTTGGCGCGCTGCTCGATCGGCGGGAACTCCAGCCCGAGCTGGCGGTGCTCCAGGTCGTTCCAGCCGGCACCAACGCCGACCTCGATCCGTCCCCCGCTCATCTCGTCGACGGTCGTGACGACTTTCGCGAGGACGCCGGGGTGACGGAAGGTCACCGGTGAAACGAGTGCGCCGAGCGTGATCCGTTTGGTCTCCCTCGCCAGGCCGGCAAGAACGCTCCAGGCGTCTGTGGTCGGCTGGCCGGCCTCGCCCGGGAAGCTCGCGAAATGGTCGGCGCGGAAGAACGCATCGAACCCATTCGCCTCGGCGCGGGTCGCTGACGCGAGCTGGTCGTCGTAGCTCATCCCCTGCTGTGGCTCGAGCATCAGCGCATATCGCATCGGGCACTCCTGCACTCGGCGTCAATCATTCGGCTTGACGCGATATTCCATTCGATTACAATAGTTCACGTGACACGAACAATCGCACCCCAGCGACCCGCGCAGCCCGTGGGTCAGACGTCGTCGCCCGACCCGTACGCCCCCATCATCGCCGACTTCCAGGCAGCGATGACGATGATGAGGTGCGCGTCGAGCGAGCGCGTGCTCCGGCTCGGCATCAGCGTCGCCCAGCTCCACATCCTGTACACGCTGAGACGGAACGGCCAGATGCCGATGAGCCGCCTCGCCGAGGTGCTGAACGTCTCCCTCTCGAATGCGACCGGTCTCATCGACCGGATCGAGGAGCGGGGCTTCGTCGACCGCACTCGCGTCCCGGAGGACCGCCGGATCGTCCTGATCCGCGTCACCGAGGCCGGCGAGCGGATGCTCACTGAAGTCGACGCCCTGAGCGATGAGCTCCTTCGCTCGGTCCTCGAACACCTTGATCGATCGAAGCTTGCGGGTGTCGGCCAGGCGGTCGCCGCGCTACGCGACGCACTCGGTGTCGCGACCGGGCGCAAGCCGGCGGATCGCCACAGCGCCTCCATCCCCTCTCCACGATCCTCGTCGACCCTCCGGGGTGTCGAGCGCCCGACCCAGACACACCTGCAGAAGGACTGACCTCGTGGAATCGTTCCCTGACACGAACGGGCGAGCGCCCACGCTCGCCGAGGACCCGGCACTCGGGCTGAGCCACCGCGCGAAGATGGAGATCCTCTTCGCGGTCCTGCTCGGACTGTTCCTCGGCGCCCTCGATCAGACCATCGTCGGGCCGGCCCTGCCGACAATCGTGACCCAGCTGTCGGGCAACGACTACTACGTCTGGGCGATCACGATCTACCTGCTGACGAGCACGATCAGCGTCCCGTTCTGGGGAAAGCTGTCGGACATCTACGGGCGCAAGCCGATCTTCATGATCGGTATCGTCATCTTCCTCATCGGCTCGGCGCTATCCGGCCTGAGCCAGAACATGGGGATGCTCATCCTCTTCCGCGGCATCCAGGGTATCGGTGCCGGGTCACTCTTCCCGGTGGCGCTGGCCGTCATCGGTGACCTGTTCACGCCCCAGGAACGCGGCAAGTACCAGGGCCTCTTCGGGGCCGTCTTCGGGATCGCGTTCGTCGTCGGTCCGCTCATCGGGGGCTTCCTGACGGAGAACGTCGGCTGGCACTGGATCTTCTACGTCAACATCCCCATCGGGATCGTGTCGCTCATCGTCATCCAGCGGCTGCTGCCGACGGTCAAGACCGCCTCGGCGACGCGCAACTTCGACCTGATCGGCGGGGCGATCTTCACGGTCGCGATGGTGTTCCTGCTGGTCGGCCTGACCAACAAGCAGTTCGGCGAGTGGACCGACCCGACGGTGGGCGGCTTCATCCTCGTCGGCCTCATCGGCACGGTGTTGTTCATCGTCGCGGAGTCCCGCGCGAAGGAGCCGATCGTCCCGCTCGATCTGTGGAGGAACCGGACGTACTCCGCGTCCATGGTGTCGACGTTCTTCGCTGCCTTCGCGTTCTTCGGCGCGATCGTCTTCCTCCCGCGCTGGTTCCAGGTCGTCGAGAGTTTCTCGCCGACCAACTCCGGCCTGGCGGCCCTGCCGCTGATGGTCGGCCTCATCGCCAGCTCGATCGGGTCCGGGTTCCTCGTTTCGCGGACCGGCCGGTACAAGTGGCTGTTGGTCGGTGCGATCGCCCTCATGGGCTTCGCGACCCTGCTGATGACGCAGCTGACGAAGGACACACCGGTGCCCATCGTGTGGCTCTGGATGTTCATCGCCGGGCTCGGCGTCGGCCCGACCTTCTCCGTGTTCACGATCGTCATCCAGAACGCCGTGCCGTTCCGGCAGCTCGGCGTGGCCACGTCGAACCTGACGTTCTTCCGCCAGATCGGCGGCACGATCGCGCTGGCATTCGTCGGGACGATCTTCGGGACGACGTTCCAGGAGAAGCTGACCCCGTCGCTCGTCGCCCAGGGTGTGCCCCAGCCGGTCGTCGACGGGTTCACTCAGGCTTCCTCCGGAGGCGCACTCGACTTCAATCAGCTGACCGGCGTTGGCAACCTCGGGGCGATCATCCTCGCTCAGATACCGGAGCAGTTCCGGGCCGCCGTGGAGCCGTTCGTCCCCAACATCGTCGAAGGCATCCATGCGGCGTTCAGCATCGCGACCGCCCAGACCTTCTGGCTCGGCGTCTTCGGCTCGGTCGCAGCGGCCATCGCGGCCGTTGCCATCAAGGAGATCCCGCTCCGTGCCACGAACGAGATGCCGGTCCCGGCCGCTGCCTCCGCGCAGGGGCGGCCCGCTCCGATGACCGACTGACCCGCGCGTCCCTCCTCTCGCGAACGGTCGCGGTGGCTCCGCCATCGGGGCCGTTCCCCGTTCAGGGCTACGATGGCGTCCGTGCGATCCACCGCCGAGACGCAACCCGCCGCGTTCCCGCCCCGCCTCCAGGCGGTCGGCACATCTGACGCCCCGTATCGCCCGATGCTCGATGTGGCCGACCTGCCGGAGGGCACGATGAAGCGCGTGACCGTCGGCGAGCTCGACGTGCTGCTCGTCAATACGGAGCGGGGCGTCTTCGCGACCGACGACCGCTGCCCTCACATGTCCGCGCCGCTATCGATCGGCGAGCTCGATGGCTGTATCGTGGCCTGCCCGCTCCACGATGGCCGGTTCGACCTCGTGAGTGGCGATACCGCGCAGATGCCGACCACCGGTGGGCTCGATGCGGACGGGGTCTACCACCCGACCTGGTCGCCAGCCGGCAGGGACCCCAAGGTCGACCCGCCCGGCAAGAAGGCAGAGGCTCGTCGGCTCACACGCGTCCGTCGGTTGCGCTACTACCCGGTCCGGGTGGTGGATGGGGTCATCGAGGTGGCGCTCCCGGTCTAGGCACGCCGGCCCTCTCGGCCCGTCACCAGGAACGCTGGCGGATCCCAATGGCCCCACGGCCCGCGGCCCACGGCTCCGCGGCCCGCGGCACCCCTAACTCTCCCCCTGCTCCACCTTCTTCGACGGCCTGTCGACGTCTTCCTCCGCGATCGGTTTCGTCTCCGGCTCGACCGCGGCGGCCGCTGCCCGATGCCTCTTCCTGTATGCCCCGATGATCGTCGCCGCCTCCTCGGGGTCGTCGGTCAGCCGAAGCAGGTCGACGTCCTCGGGGTTGATCGCCGCCTCCGCGAGGAGCGAGTCACGGATCCACTCGACCATGCCCGTCCAGTAGTCGGTGCCCATCAGGATCACCGGGAAGTCTTGGACCTTCTTGGTCTGGATCAGCGTCAGCGCCTCGAACAGCTCATCCAGCGTCCCGTAGCCGCCCGGGAAGATCACGAACGCATCGGCGTACTTCACGAACATGACCTTGCGCGCGAAGAAGTAGCGGAACTCGACGCCGAGATCGACGTATTGGTTGAGCCCCTGCTCCATCGGCAGCTCGATGTTGCACCCGACCGACAGACCTCCGCCGTCCTGGCAGCCGCGATTGGCGGCCTCCATGATCCCGGGCCCGCCGCCGGTGATCACCGCGTAGCCGGCCTCGGCCAGTCGCCGACCGAGCTCGCGCGCCTGCCGGTAGTAGCGATGGTCCGGCTTGGTCCGCGCGGATCCGAACACGCTGACCGCCGGACCGACCCCGGCCAACGCATCGAACCCGTCGACGAACTCGGACAGGATCCGCAGGGAGCGCCACGGGTCCGAGTCGAGAAACTCGGGGCGAGTCGGCCGCTCGAGAAGGGCCTCGTCCTCGGTGCGCGCCATCCTGCGGGTGAGGTGCGACGCTTCTGGGCGGATCGTCAGGCGGCCGCTCCGGCGGCGATCGGGTTTGTCGGTCACGATGGGAAGGATGCCACCCGACGACATGCACGAGGGGCCACGATGCGCAGCCGACTGATCGCAGGAATCTTGCTCGCGCTGGTGGGTGCGGTATGGATCGGCCAGGGACTCGGCCTGCTGCGCGGCTCCAGCTTCATGGTCGATGACGTCCGCTGGGCCCTGTTCGGAGCCGTCCTGCTGGCCGTCGGCGTCCTCCTCATCGTTACCGCACGACGCCGGCGGACCTGACCAGCGGTCTCGGGCTAGGACAGAGTCATAGCCACGATGTCGGACCCTGGCTCGTCTTCCACCCATGTGCTGCCCACCAGCAGGAGGTGACGATTGGCGGGGTCCTGGCGAAGAGTGACCTCATCCAGGCGAGCGGTCCGGGGGACGCGCTCATTCGTCCAGAGGCCGCCGGCGTCCCTGACAAAGTGGCGGATCGAGCGGCGGTCCTTGAAGACCACGTGCACAGACCCGTTGCCGAGATCTACCACCAGGGAGGCTGGGGCGACGTGGCTTGCCAGCCGCTTGACCCGCCAGGATCCGTTGGCATCCGTCGCGAAATAGGTCCCGGGCTTGGGCACGGTTTGTTCTGCTTCGGCACAACCCCCGCCCCATGGCTGATGGGCGCCCCACGAGACATAGGCCCTGTTGCCGGGACCAAGAACGAGGTTCGGCCAGGAGACCTGCATGCTGCCGCCGTCGAAGACGGTTCGCGTCGATAGCCGACCGTCCGTGCGGACGGAGGCAAAGCGGAGCTTGTTGCCTGCCGAGAACGCGATCCTCGCGAGGCCGTCGTCGCCGATACGCAGCGATGTCTCGACCGCCCCCGGGATCCGGACCGACCAGAATCGCGTCCCGGTCAGCCGGCCGTACGAAACGGGTCCCTCGCCATCCTTGGACACGAACGTCTCGTGGATGACGCCGTCCACGACGCGGAATGATTGCAAGCGGTCGCCGACATCACCGATCCGCACCGGTGCCGACCAGGCGCCATCGGGAACCCGTCGCGTTCGGTAGTACACGCCGACATCCGCGAGCCCGTCGTCTCCGCAGCCCCCGTCGATCGGGCGCAGCCGGGTGAAGGCGACATAGAGCGTCGATCCGTCCACCGCGATCTGGGGGTTGACGTCGAAGCGGTGGGCCGGATGTTTGAGCGTCGTGGCGACCCAGGTGCGACCATCCTTCGACGTCGCGTAGCGGATCCCCATGCCACATCGCGCGGCCACGTGGAAGCTGCCCGCGCCATCGACGGTCGCGACGGGCGCCGAGCACGAACCGTTGATGACCATGCGGGCTTTGGACCACACGGCCGGTTTGACCACGGCCGGCGGTTTGGGAGTCGGGTCCGGCATAGGGTCCGAGACGACCGGCGCGGACGGTTCCGCGGTGCCGGACGATCCTGGCGACGGCTCCGGATCGATCGCTGAGGTCGAAGGCGACGGGACAGCGGGCGATGCGAGCCGAGGCGTTGAGACGGGCGCCGACCCGCGGCCTGCCACGGCCGTCTGGCCGCCGCACGCGGCAGTCAGGACGGCCGCCAGGAGAAGCAAGGTCGCCCGTGGTCGGGCGAGGGAGTGAGACACGGTGACCACCAGTCGTTGTCGGGTGGTCGACGCCATCGCCGACCTGGTGGAGCAACGCGGATGCCGTGCGTCCTGTTGCGCTGGTGTCGGTCAGTTGACAGCCGACCCGGACAGCCATGCCTTCCACACCGATTCCGCCCTACCCGAGGTCACCTCGTTGCCGTGCCGGACAAGCGGAAGTCGGAGCAGGCGGACGTCCCCGAGAAGACGCTCCACGATGGCGGCATCGTCCATCGACAGGTAGGCCAGACCGCCCTCTCGATACGCTCTCGACGTCTCGTCGAGCAGGGCGGCCGCGCCCAGCCGGTCGACGAAGCGGCGTAGCTCGGCAGGTGCGATGCGACGCTTGCGCAGGTCGACGAAGGACACGACGATGCGGCGCTCGCGGAAGAACCGTTGTGCGGCACGTGTCCCCGGATCGTTGTCGAGCCCGAAGACCTGGATGTCCGGCATCTTCCGTGTCGGCGTCCGCCCGAGGGGTGCAGGCATCGCCGCGAGCGTATCGCACCGTCGCGACCGGGTACCATCGACCGACCACAGGAGGTGTCCGCGTGACGGTCTGGTTCACGGTCCAGCTTGCCGATCAGCCCGGCTCGCTCGCGCGCGTCGCGGCCGCGCTCGCGGAGCGCAACGTGAACATCACCGGGATCGTGGGCGTGGCCGAGGACACCGACGGGGCGTTGATGCTGACGACCTCCGATGCCACCGCGACCCGGTCGGCCTTCGAGAGCCTGGGTCTGGCCTTCGAGGAGCACGACCCGGACGGCGATGTGCAGCCGGAGTCGATGACCGTGGGCGACCTGCGACCCGGGGCCGCCGGACGCGGCTCGCTCGGCTGACCCGCGACCACCGCGCGATGCCCCGACGCCAGGTCGCGCCGACCGCCGCGATCCGGTTCGACATCATCGACGGGCCGGCTGCGACTGCCACCGTCGCAGGCGCCGTGGCAGCGATCGGCGGCCGGATCCGGACGCTGGCGACGGTCCGTCCGATCGAAGGCGACCCGCCGCAGGTCGAGATCGAGCTGGAGGTCGAAGGGGTCACCGAGGATGCACTGGTCGAGGCGCTCGATGACCTGCCGGAGCTTCGCGCCATCCACCGGACGCGCGCGCTCGGCACGGTCTTCGGAAAGCGGATCATCGTCGTCGGCGGGGGCGCCCAGGTCGCCCAGGTCGCGCTCGGCGCGGTCAGCGAGGCGGACCGCCACAACCTGCGCGGCGAGCGGATCTCCGTCGACACGATCCCGCTGGTCGGCGAGGCGGACATCGCGGCCGCTGTCCGGGCCGTAGCCGACCTGCCGCGGGCGCGGTTGCTTGTCCTGGCCGGCTCGATCATGGGCGGCGACATCAGCGCGGCAGCCGAGGAGCTGCGCGCGGTCGGCATCCCGATCATCGCGCTGAACATGGTCGGCTCGATAACGGACCACGTGGATCTCGTCGTGTCCGATCCGGTCCAGGCGGGAACCATGGCGGTCATGGCAGTGGCCGATACCGCGACGTTCGACCTCGAACGCCAGCGCGGCCGGCGCTACTGAGGACGGGGATGCGGATCGCGACCTGGAACGTCAACTCCCTGAAGGCCCGCCAGGAGGCCGTCGACAAGTGGCTGGAGCGGGCCGAGCCGGACCTCCTCCTCATGCAGGAGACCAAGCTCTCCGATGAGGACGCCCCGCTGATGCAGTTCCAGATGGCCGGCTACGAGCTGCTGCATCACGGCGAGGGTCGCTGGAACGGCGTCGCGATCGCCGCGCGCGACGGTCTCACGTTCGATGAGGTCGTGACGAACTTCGGTGACGGGCCTGTTCGCGACAGCGGTGCCGGGGCGGGCGGTCTCCAGGAGGACGACTTCGACCCGTTCGACGAGGCCCGGATGCTGTCCGCCATCGTCGACGGCGTGCGGTTCGTGGCCCTGTATGCCCCCAACGGGCGGGTCGTGGGCAGCCCCTTCTACGAGGGCAAGCTGCGCTGGTTCGAGCGGGTCCGTCGATGGCTCGATGAGACGCGATCGCCGGATGAGGCACTCGTTCTGGCGGGTGACTACAACGTGACGCCGGCCGACGAGGACGTCTGGGATCCGGTCAAGGCACACGGTGGGACGCACGTGTCGGAACCGGAGCGAGAGGCGCTCGCGCGGCTGCGCGAGTGGGGGTTGACCGATGCGTACCGGCTCCAGGAGCAACGCGGCGGCCGCTTCAGCTGGTGGGATTACCGGGCGGGGATGTTCCATCGGAACGAGGGCATGCGCATCGACCTGCTGTACGTGACGGAGTCGGTCGCGAGCCGGGTGGTGTGGGCCGAGATCGATCGCGAGGCGCGCAAGGGGCCACCGGTTCCATCGGATCACGCGCCGGTCGTCGTGGATCTCGACTCGCCGGGGAAGCCATTCAAAGCCGGCTGGGAGGATGCCCTGGCGCGGATCAACGCTCGGACCAAGCCCGGTGCCCGGAAGAGCCCAGCCCAGGTGCGCTACGAGGAAGAGCGCCGCCCACGCTGAGGCGGCAGGCATCGCCTGTCGCGCTCACAGACACTCGCCCGCCAGCGGGCGGGTCGCTATACCGGCCCGCTCAGGTCCTGGTGGCGGCCTTGGCCCTCGCCGCCGACCGTGACGAGACGTCCGGCGTGGCACGCGGGAGGCGGACGCCGGCGATGTCCCCTTCGAAGACGTCACCGTCCTTCGGCGTCGGGACGTCGTAACGCAACCGGATCGTTCGCTGCGAGTTCATGCCGTCGTTCGCATATCGATCGACCGCCATCAGGTCGAAGGCGTGGACGCTCGGCTCCTGGTTCGAGAAGCGACCCGCCGTCCAGCTCTGCGACTTGGTCCCGCGCTGCTGGAGCTCGCAGACGTGCCAGTCCTGGCGGTTCGTCAAGTCCCAGAACGCGATGGCATCGGACGGGTCGAAATCGGATGCCGCGATCGTGTCCGGCTCGAACATCCACTCGCAGACGATCCGCGTGTGGGCCGGGCCTGCCGGCTCCAGCCGGTGGACGAGCAGGTAGTCGGGGTGGATCGAGAGGAATGTCATCGGCCAGATGAGGTAGTAGTAGATCCGACGTTCATCGATCGGCGTCATGCCAGGTATCGCCGGTCGGCCGCCACGATGGCCGCCGTCGATCGCCATCGTCTCGGCGCTGTCGACGAGCTCCATCCAGCCGCCCTGCCACGGTCCGGTCGGTGCGAAGTCGCCGCCGATGTCGTACGGCGTCAGCTTGTTCAGCTGCGGGTGGATGCCCGGGCAGTGGTAGCACTCGCTGTAGTTCTCGGCGACGAACTTCCAGTTCGTCTCGACCTCGTACGTGACGGTGTGCGCGACACGGAGACGGGCGAAGTCGAACCGAGCGAGGTGGGGCGGCAGGTCGCCCAGCCAATCGATGAGTGGCGGTGTCTCCGGGGAGAGACAGACGAAGACGAAGCCCTGCCAGGTCTCCATCCGAACCGCGACCAGCCCGAAGTCCTTGCGGTCGAAATCGTCGAGGTCGTCGGTGTGCTTGGCCCGGATGAGTGACCCATCGAGGTCGTAGATCCAGGCGTGATACGGGCACTGGAACCGGACGGCCGGCCCGCACGGCTCCTCGACGACCGCCGTCCCGCGGTGGCGGCAGACGTTGTAGAACGCCCGGAGCTGGCCGTCGCGACCGCGTGCGATCAGCAGCTGCTCGTCGTCGAGCGTCGCCAGGAAGTAGGTGCCGGGAGTCGGCGCATCCTCCTCCCTTCCGACGACCATCCACTCGCGCCGGAACCACTCGCGTCGCTCGAAGTCGTGGATCGCCGGGTCGTGATACGCCCGGCCAGGCAGCAGGGATGCGGCGCGGTACGGCTTGCGGACGGCGGCGATCTCCTCCGCGGTGAGCGGCCCGGTGGTGGTCATGTCCTGGAAACGTCCTTCGTCGCGCGTGTCGCGAGCGGCATGGCCATGGACGGCGGACCTCCTGCGCAGGTGGCGAACCGGTCCCGATCGTGCAGCCTCGGGATCCTATTGCCTGTCGTGTTCCACCAGATGGCCCAGGTGGTGCAGCACGCGCAACCGGGTCGCCTGATGGCCCCGCGGTGCGTTCCCGCCAGACGTGGCGATGCCCGGCTGGGATATCCCAACCGGGCATCTGTTCGGCCGATCTCCCCCCAGGATGAGGCCAAGTCGAACAGTACCCGGTACCTGGGTCCTAATCAAGGGGTAGGACCTTACAACTGGTGCAAGATCGCACCAAGAGGGGACTTCGTCGACCCGCCGCAATGGGCAGGGCTCGCCCGGCTACGTCAGCGTTACCCGCTCGTGCCAGCGCGGGATGTGGGTCTCGAAGCGGAGTGCCCGGACCTTGGGCTCCAGCGCGAGCTGGGCATCCGGGTCGCCGTGGACGAGGAAGACGCGCCGCGGATAGCCTGCCTGGCCCGGCTCCTTGTCGTCGCGGAACCGGCCGATCCAGTCGAGCAGCTCGCTCTCGTCGGCATGCGCCGAGAAGCCGGCGATCGAGCGCACCTGGCAATGCACCTCCCGAGGCTGGCCATCGATACGGACGGTCCGCACACCAGCCTGCAAGTGCGCCCCGAGCGTCCCCTCGCCCTGGTAGCCGACGAACAGGATCGTCGCGTTCGGGTCGTCGATGAGGTTCCGCAGGTGGCCCACCACCCGGCCACCGGTCAGCATCCCATTCGAGGCCACGATCATGTACGGCCGCGGCGCGAACTTGATCGCCTGGGACTCCTTCGGGCTGTTCGTCACGATCTGCGCCGGGTAGTCGAGCGGCGTGTCGCCCTCGCGCAGGAGTCGCGCGGTCTCCTCGTCGTAGTACTCGGAGTAGCGGCGGTAGATGCCCGACGCCTTGCCGGCCATCGGCGAGTCGAGGTAGAGGGGCAGCAACGGGATCTCGCCGCGGTCGATGAGCCGGTCGAGCTCCCACACCACCTCCTGCGTCCGGCCGATCGCGAATGACGGCACGAGCAGCACGCCATCCGACTCGGCGACGAGGCGGACCGTTTCGGCCAGGATCCTGATGGCCTCTTCGTGCGGTTCGTGTTCGCGGCCACCGTACGTGGACTCGATGAGAACGTAGTCCGCGGCCGTGAGATAGGTCGGGTCGCGGATGATCGGCGTCCCCGGGCGGCCGAGGTCGCCCGAGCAGACGATGACGCGCTCCTCGCCGCCCTCCTGGACGCGCAGCCGGATGATCGCGGACCCGAGGATATGACCGGCATCGAGGAACGTCGCCCAGACGCCCGGCGCGACCTCGCGCTCCTGGCCGTAGTCGATCGGCCGGAAATGCTCGAGCGTCCGTTCCGCATCTTTGACGGTGTACAGAGGCAGGTCCAGGTCGACGTCGATCGCCGGTGGTTGCGTCCGGAGCTCGACCTCCGGATCGGGCGGCCAGGCGTGAGGCGGCTCGGGTTCGATCGTCGTCTCGACGTGCTCGCCGGCGTCCTGCGCGAGCAGCGCCTCGTCG
>DASTIG010000216.1:0-5718 GCA_035717785.1 Candidatus Limnocylindrales bacterium | reverse complement strand
GCCGAGTATCGATACGACCGCGAGCCCATCGGGGCGATCCACGGGCTCGCGCCCGAGCGCGTCGTATACGCGGGGTCCGCGAGCAAGACCCTCGCGCCGGGGCTTCGGCTTGGCTGGATGATCGTCCCTGGAGATCGCGTGGATGCTGTCGGGGCGCTCAAGGTCGCCAACGACCGCGGATCACCAAGCCTCGAACAGCTGGCGTTCGCGGACTTCCTGTCGAAGGGTGAATTCGACCGACACCTGCGCCGGATGCGGCCGCTCTACCGCGAGCGTCGCGATGCGCTCCTCGACGCCCTGGCCGAGCACTTGCCAGATCTTCGGCCGATCGGAGCGTCCGCCGGCCTGCATGTCCTTGCCTGGCTGCCGGCGGGCGTGAACGAGGCGGCGCTCGTCGCTGGTGCTGCGGCGCGCGGAGTCAGGATGACCGATCTTGCGCACACCTATAGCGATCCGGACCGGGCGCCAGGCGGCCTGATCTTCAGCTACGGTGCCGTCACGGCGTCGGAGATCGAGGAGGGCGTGCGGCTCGTCGCCGACGCACGCGCCGCGCTCGACTGAGACCGGCTCACGAGGGCGATCGCTCGGCGGATCCAAGCGCTGAAGTCTGCCTGGCGCCGTCCGTCGCGGGCCTGCTTGGCGAGCCGCCAGTTCGCGGCCTCGCGGAGCATCTCGGCGTGAATGTCGTCGACGCGGATCTGGAGCAAAGACTCGTTCATCGGTAGGTAGCCTCCATCGGTCTCATGTGGAGGCAGCATCGCGCGAATCTGGTTCATTGGACAGGGCCGGTCACATGTCACAACCGAGGTCCAGAAATGCCGGCGAATCGCCCGGCTGCTCGGGAAGACGCGGATGCGCCCCGACCCACCGTTGGGGCCGGGGCGCGAGATGAATGGGGTGCGGTCAGCGACCGAAGAACTCGGTAAGGACCGGGCCCAACACCGTCGGATCGACGTTGTGTTCCTGCCCTTCGAGGGTCTTGACCTCGCCGTTGGGAAGCGCTTCAACGAGTGCCTTGGCTGTCGGACCGAAGAAGTCGAAGCTGGCGGCACCGACCAGGACGAGCGTCGGAACCTTCACGGATGTGATCTTGTCGACCGGCAGCGAGTAGTCGCCCATGATCTCGGCGTCGTATGCGAGCGTGTGGGCCAGACCCTCCGTCCACTGCCACCACGGCTGTGACCGAGCGGAGGCCACGAACTCCTCGGGCATCCCCACGACCTTGGCCATGAAGTACTCGACCGCGTCGCCGCGGCGATCCTGCGCGACCAGGTCGCGATAGATCTTGGCCGTGTCGGCCGGCGGCCGACGAGTCTCGTCGATGATCCAGGGCGGCTCCCACAGCGCGAGCTTGCTGACCGGGGATCCGGCCGCCGTGGCCAACAGGGCGAGCGCCGCACCGGAGGACGAGCCATACAAGCCGGCCGATCCACCGGCGGCACCGATGACCACGTCGATGTCCTCGATCTCGCGGTCGATCGCGTACGGCTGGGTGTCACCCGACGGACCGCGGCCGCGCCGGTCGTAGTTGAAGACCGTGAAGTCGGTCGCGAGCTGTTCGGCGATGCCGGCATTCGACGACCGATCGACCGAGCCGCCGCTCACCAGGACGACGGGCGGTCCGTCACCGAGGCGGTCGAAGGCGATGATCGTGCCGTCCTTGGAGGTCACGTTCTGGAGCGTGGAGCTGGACATCGAAGTCCTCCTTCGTGTGTGTCGGGATTCTGGGGGAACTGCTATTCGGCTGCCGGCGCGTAGGTCATCGCCTGCACACCCGTGGTGAATGTCTTCGCCTCGACCAGGCGGAGCGGGATCGGGGCATCCTCGGCCTCGAACAGCCGCTTGCCGTGTCCGACCACGATCGGGTGGACGAGCAGGCGGAGCTCGTCGAGGAGGCCCGCTCGTAACAGCGAGCGCACGAGGGTGGGGCTGCCGGTGATGGAGATGTCCTTGCCGGGCTGCTGCTTCAAGGCCTTCACCGCCTCGATGACGTCGCCGCTGACGATGGTCGTCGGGCCCCACTCGACGCTCTTGAGGGTCGTCGAGACGAGCACCTTCGGGGTGCTGTTGATGATGTCTGCGAACGGCACGTCGCTGCCCTGCTGCGGCCAGAAGCCGGCGAACTCCTCGAAGGTGTTGCGGCCGAACAGCATCGTGTCGGCGGCGTTGGCCTGGGCCGCGACCGCCTCGCCCATCTCGTCGTTGAAGTACGGGAAGTGCCAGTCCTGCGGAGCCTCGACGACCCCGTCGAGGGAGATGAAGAGACCGGCGATGATCTTGCGCATCTGATTGCTCCTTCGTGAGTTTTCCGCTTGGCCCGGTGAGGGTGCGTCACCATGTAGTCGGAGCCGGCCGACGGTTCTCGACATGAGATGTCGGAGAAAATGTCGAGGATCCACGCCCAGCCTCGACCTTCCTGTGACGGTGCCCCCATTGCGGCATCGCGCGCGCAAGGAGCGACCCGATGAAGTACGTGCTGCTGATCCATTCCGACATGGCGCTGTGGGAACAGCTCCCGAAGGAGGAGGCCGACCGGGTGATCGGCAATCACTACAAGCTGATGGACGAGCTGAAGGCATCCGGCGAGATGATCCGGGTCGACGGGCTCAGCAACGAGCGGACCTTCATCGAGTTCCGCGATGGCTCACCGGCCGTGACCGACGGACCGTTCGGAGAAGTGAAGGAGCAGCTGGCCGGGGTGTTCGCGGTCGATGTCGACAGCTTCGAGCGGGCAAAGGAGATCGCCGGTCCGATCTCCGAGTACGGCGTGGTCGAGATCCGCCAGTTGATGGAGGATGCGGGCACGGAGATGTGATCGTGCCCGACCGCGCCTCGACCGCGACTGCCTCGCCCGACATCGAGGACCTGCTCCGCCAGCTGGCGCCCCAGGTCCTTGCCGCGCTCGCGCGGCGAAACGGCCAGTTCGACGCGTGCGAGGACGCTGTGCAGGAGGCATTGCTCGCGGCGTCCCAGCAATGGCCCGAGGCGGGCGTCCCGGACAACCCGCGCGGCTGGCTGATCACCGTTGCATCGCGGCGCCTGCTGGACCAGTTGCGCGGCGATGCGGCGCGCCAGCGACGCGAGACCGCCGCGATCGCGCTTATGCCACCGGAGGCATGGCAGGTCCCGGCACCGGACGCCGTCGAGGTCGCCGAACACGAGGACGACGCCCTGACGCTCCTGTTCATGTGCTGCCACCCGTCACTGTCGCCGGCGTCGCAGCTCGCGCTGACGCTGCGGGCGGTCGGCGGCCTGACCACGGCTCAGATCGGGGCGGCGTTCTTCGTGCCGGAAGCGACCATGGCCCAGCGCATCAGCCGGGCGAAGGCCACGATCAAGGCCGCGGGAGCCCGGTTCGAGCTGCCGCCCGACACCGAACGCGCCGACCGTCTGCGGGTCGTGCTGCATGTGCTGTACCTGATATTCAACGAGGGCTACACGGCCTCATCCGGGGACGATCTCCAACGGCCGGAGCTCGCCGCGGAGGCGATCCGGATCACCCGCGACGTCCATCGGCGACTCCCCGGGGACGCCGAGGTGGCCGGTCTGTTGGCACTGATGCTTCTGACCGACGCGCGCCGTGCGGCCCGGACCCGGCCCGACGGGAGCCTCGTGCCGCTCGCGGAGCAGGACCGCTCCAGGTGGGATCCGGCCGCGATCCGCGAGGGCGTCGACCTGATCACCGCGACCCTGCCGCTCGGGATGATCGGGCCGTACCAGCTCCAGGCTGCCATTGCGGCGATCCACGACGAGGCCGCCACCGCGGAGGACACAGACTGGCCGCAGATCCTCAGTCTCTACAGGCTGCTTGGGCAGATGTCGCCCAACCCGATGATCACGCTGAACCATGCCGTGGCCGCGGCCATGGTGAACGGACCGGAGGCGGGCCTGTTGATGCTGGCCTCCCTCGAGACCGACGAACGGATCGCGCAGCACCACCGCCTCGAGGCCGTTCGCGGGCATCTGCTCGAGATGGCCGGTGACATTGAGGCCGCGCGAGCCGCCTATCGACTGGCGGCGCGGAGGACCACCAGCCTCCCCGAGCGACGATACCTGGAAGGGAAGGCCGCCCGGCTCGCGACCTGAGGCTATGTCGTTCGAGCGATCTCGAGGACCCGCAGCACTTCTTCGACGACGACACCGGGCTCGTTCGCTGGGACGAAGTGCCCGGTGGTGACGATCACCTGCTTCGCCTGGTCAGGGTTCAGGACGAACCATCCTTGCTGGCCCTCGATGCTGTTCTCCTCCTCGGGGTTCGAGGCAGAGCCGGTGTAATCGTTCGTGATCACGGTGATCGGGACGTCGCCGATCTTGCGACGGTTGTCCCACGCTGCGTGCTCGACCGCGGCGTAGTCGCGGTGCTCCTGGTTCGAAGGGTTGTCGCAGCCGATCTCGAACGCAAGCTGGGGAGGTGCCTTGCTCAGATCGATGGCTGGGAACGTGTCGACGATGACCATGCCCTGAACGTCCCCAGGATGGGCGAGTGCGTAGCTGGCGATCAGGTACCCGCCGCCCGAGGTCCCCACGAGGACGTACGGCGGCGCGACATCAGCGGCCTTCAACAGCGCTTCCAGGTCCCCGCGCAGGTCATCCGCACCTCGACAGCCGGTGGCCGTGTCGCTGCGCCCGTTGCCGAGCCGGTCGTACGTGCACGCCCGGGCCTCCTTGACGATCCCGGGCACGACCCGCGCCCAGGCACGGCCGTCATCTGTGTCGCCGCTCTCGAACAGGACGGTCGGCGTGCCGGAGCCCGTGCACTCCATGAAGAGTTGGCGCCCACCACCGATGTCGAAGGTGTCGGCGAAATGCGGCAGGCTGCTTGCCTTGGGCGATGGCGATCCCGGCGTTGCGGTCGCGATACTGGCCGGGAGGTCGGACGAACTCGGGGCCCTTGAGGCGGCCGGTACCGCGCAGCCCGTCACCGATCCGATGGCGAGCACCATCGTCAACAGCACGCGACCCATCGATCACTAACCCTCCCCGGCGATCATGCGCTTCCCGCGTTTCAGACGGTCACGGAGCGTCCGATCGCGGACCCGGGTAGCGTCGACGAGGTCGGCGCCGAGGAACGTTTGCATCCGCTCGACACCTCCGGCGAACGCCTCCAGGAAATCCTCGTCTTTGAGCAATCCGGGATCCTCGGGCCAGAAGCCGAGGATGGCGAAGGTCGAACCTGTCCGGTCGAAACGCCCGTCGAACCGGGCCACCAGTCGATCACCCCACAGCACGGGCAGCGCGTAGTAGCCGAACTTGCGCTTCGGGGCTGGCGTGTAGACCTCCCAGATGTAGTCGAAGTCGAACAGTTCCTTCGCGCGCTTGCGCGCGCTGACCGGATCGAGAGGCGCGAGAAAGGTCGCTTCTTCTGTCGTCGTGGTGTCGAGCGGCCGCCAGCCGCGTGGGACGCGACCGGCCTCCAAGGTCGTGAGCGCCGCAGTGTCCTCGGCAAGTGCCCAGCGCGGGCCGCGCCAGCCGTCAACGGTCAGCTCGATCAGGACGCCGTCCTCGACCGCTCGATCGCGCCAGGCGATCACGGCCAGCCGTCCGTCCTTCTCGTGAATCGCGTACGAGCCCTTCAGCGCCGAGATGCCTTCGAACGCCACATGCTTGCGACGCATGAAGTCGTCGGTCTCGGCATCCGACGCCTCCTCGACGAGCGCCCGCGGAACGATCGCCTCCGTCGGCGCGTACACCCGCTCGAACCGCTCACGGTGGTGGACC
>DASTIG010000215.1:0-2657 GCA_035717785.1 Candidatus Limnocylindrales bacterium | reverse complement strand
ATGCTCATGGCGGTGCCCTGAGTATGCCCCGGAACGGCCGAAAGGGGCCTCGACGCCGTCGTCAGCCGGGGTCGGGAAGCCGCATGTTTCCGGCGGACCATCGACCGCGACCGAAGCGGGAGGAGGTCGCTCGATCCCGGTGGGAGACGATGGCCCGCCGGGTGTCTCCACGGATCGATTCCATGACAGGACGCTGAGATTTTCCTGAGATGCCTCGAACTTTGAAGGAGGTGCCTCGCCCGCTCCTCATACTCGGCGACCGACACCGACCGTGCCCACGCCGGTCATGTTCCACGTCGACCTCGTCGAGGTCGTCGGCGACGACGCGTCGATCGACATCACGGACGCCTCAGGGTCGATCGTCTCGGCCGAATCGGGCCAGCCCCGCGACGGCGGTTCGGTCGCGGAGGGGGTCGATGTCGCCGCGGATCCGGCGGATCCGGCGGTCGCTGTGCTGACGTGGACGGGAAGCCCGTGCGACACGACCCACACGCTGGCGATCGAAGAGGACGGCCGCACGATGACGCTCTCGCGTCCGCGATGCCAGGGAGACGCGATCCCGCGCGACCTCCAGGTGCGGCTGACGTACCGCGAGCCGATCGATGTGAGCACGATCTCGGCCTCGCTCGTAACCGGTCAGGGCTGACACACGCTCGCAACGCCCTCCACGGAGGGGTGCGGAACGGTTGTGCGCACCCATCGATCAGACTGGTTTCCGAATGCATACAGCGACCGATCAACCAGAGCCGCTGACCTCAAGCGGATCGACGCATCCGTCGCTCACCGAAGCCCCTCGCGGCAACGCGGGGGGCTTCGGTCTGTCCAGCGCCCCACCCCCGCCCCGCGCCCCGTGGCCATGCTGACCTAGCCGGCTCGAGCGGGGAACGCCTCCCTCAGCGCCGCCTCGAGGTCCCCGTCCGTGGGGACGGGCTCATGCCAGCGGTGGACGAGAACGGTGTGGCGACCGATGATCGGGACATCCCTCGCAGCGATGTAGCGGATGAAGACGGCCCCGGAGTCCGGCACGAGCCACGGTCCCTCACCGCCCACGTGGCCGGTCTGGAGCAGCGTCTCCCACGGCTCTGCCCGCAAGGACGGATCGCCGAGCGAGATATCGAGCACGGACTTGCCGACGAGATCCTCTGCCGCCCAGCCGATCGCCGCTGCTGCGGCCGCCGTGATGTCGACGATCCGCAGGTCCTCGTCGATCACGTAGATCGGCGGTCCGCTGGCGGCCGGCAGGCGGGGCGCGATCTCGATGCCGTCGTAGGTCTCCAGGTGGATCCGGTCGCTCCAATCCGCCAGATCCGCGGCATAGAGGGGCTTCTCCGGCCGGCCACCAGTCGCTCGACGGATCGTGGCCCGGTCGGGCCAGACGCCGACGGTGACGGCCTCGCACTCCCGCCCGATCACCCGGCGGCCCAGGTGCGACGCGACGAGACCCAGGTCGACGAAGCGCGGTTGCTGGTCGCGCAGCGTCTCGATAAGCCTCGCTTCCTCGTTCGGCCGCGCGCGGACCGTCAGGATCCGAAGGTACGCAGCGGTCTCGGGCGGCAACGCGGCGAACGTCCGGCCGACGATCTCGTAGTGGACGGCCTGATCGACCTCGAGCGGCAGGCGAAGGCGGGTCCCGAGGAACCGGTCCTGCTCGTCGATGCCAGTCGCCCGGGCCATGAGGGTCGCGTCACGCCAGACCGTCACGATCGCCGCCTCGACCGGGCCGTTTTCCTCGTCGGTAGACGACCGACGGGCTCCGACGATCAAGCTATCCAGGCCGGGAACGTCGCGGGCCGCACGTGCCAGGCGACCGCGCACATCGACCAGAGCCGACGCGTCGAGGCCTGCCGGGAACCGACCGAACACGATGCGCAGGATCATCCTGCCCGAAACGATACTCCTGCGGTGAGGTCCCTCCGGGGCAGCGTGGCGTCGGACTTGGCGTCGACTTTTCCGCTCCAGGAGCGACCTTTGTCGGTTGATGTCCACGGGCCGCATCAAGGGCGCCGGTCCCTCGCGCAGGATGTCGTCAAAACTGCCGGCGCGGTCGTCCGTCACCTCGTCGCCCCGTCCTCGATGCGGCCTGTGCGCATCGACCAGCGACCGTCCGAGCGGTCGCCGCACGTGGACGTCGGGGGCCGGTGAGGCAGCACAATGACCTCGCCGTGCTGACCCAACGATGACCGTCCTCGACCCCCGCTCGGCGCGCCGGCGCTACCTCGTCCTGACGGCGCTGCGATGGCTGCCGGTCGGCCTGCTCATCCCGATCTTCGTGTTGGTGCCGCTGTCGCGTGGGTTGACGCTCACCGAGATCGGTGTCGTCTTCGCGGTGCAGGGCCTCGTCGTCCTGGCGCTCGAGCTGCCGACGGGCGGGCTCTCGGATTCGCTCGGCCGACGGCCGGTCCTGCTCCTCGCGGGCGTGCTCGCGGTGGTCTCGATGAGCATCTTCACCGTCGCCCACACGACGCCGATGTTCATCGTCGCGATGGCGTTCCAGGGGATCTATCGCGCGCTTGACTCCGGGCCGCTCGAAGCGTGGTACGTCGACGCCACTCTGGCGTCCGACCCGGATGCCGAGATCGAGCACGGCCTGGGCCGTGGCTCGGCCGTGTTGAGCGTCGCGATCGCGCTCGGGGCGCTGTTGTCCGGGGCGCTCGTGG
>DASTIG010000214.1:0-2826 GCA_035717785.1 Candidatus Limnocylindrales bacterium | reverse complement strand
CGCGTGGCTCGAGGCGTCCGCGGGTGCCGCGACGGCCGCGGCAGGCTCAGGGTGATGACCGTGGTGTTCCATACTCCAGGGGAGTATTGTCCGTCGCGCGGACCGATCGGGCAAGGGGGCAACGGGAAGGGGTTCGGCAGGCCATCCGGCCTGCCCCGGCTACGCGATGCCGAGGTACGAGTTCTGGACTTCCTCGTTCTCGCGCAGGTTCTCGGCGGTATCGGTCAGCAGGATCTGCCCGCTCTCGATGACATAGCCGCGGTCGGCGACCTGGAGCGCCATGCGCGCGTTCTGTTCGATGAGGAGGATCGTCGTGCCTTCGCCGTGGAGCTTGCGAATCGTGTCGAAGATCGCGTCGACGAGAACGGGCGCGAGGCCCATCGAGGGCTCGTCGAGCAGCAGCACCTTCGGCTTTGACATGAGTGCCCGCCCCATGGCCAGCATCTGCTGCTCGCCGCCGCTCAACGTCCCCGCGATCTGCGTGCGCCGCTCCTTGAGGCGCGGGAACATCTCGAACGCACGGCCGACTCCGTCTTCGACGTCCTGCTTCGACACGGTGTAGCCGCCCATCCGCAGGTTCTCTTCGACCGTCAGGCGCGCGAACGTCCGCCGTCCCTCCGGCACCTGGACGACGCCGAGCGCGACGACCTTGTGCGGCGCGACGCGGCCCAGGTCATTGCCGTCGAGGCGCACGGTCCCGGTCCGCGGCCGGAGAATGCCGCTGATCGTGTTGAGCGTCGTCGTCTTGCCCGCGCCGTTGCCGCCGATCAAGGTCACGATCTCGCCCTGCTCGACCGACAGCGACACGCCCTTGAGGGCATGGATGTTCCCGTAGTACGTGTGGATGTCGTCGACTTCGAGGAGCGCCATCAGGCCGTCGCAATGCCGAGGTCGGCCGCGCCGCCGCGGCCGAGGTAGGCCTCGATGACGCGCGGGTTGGCCTGGATCTCGGCCGGATTCCCTTCGGCGATCTTCTCGCCGTAGTCGAGCACGGTGATCCGTTCGGAGATGCCCATCACGACCCGCATCTCGTGCTCGATCAGCAGGATCGTGATCCCCAGTTCGTCGCGAAGGTTCCTGATGAACTCGGTCAGCTGCGCCGTCTCCGCGGGGTTCATGCCGGCGGTCGGCTCGTCCAGCAGCAGCAGGCGCGGCTTGTTGGCAAGCGCGCGACCGATCTCGAGCCGGCGCTGGTCGCCGTATGGCAGCTTGCTCGCAAGCATGTCGCCCTTGCCGCGCAGGCCCACGTAGCGCAGCAGCCGGCGCGCCTCGTCATGTGCTCGGTTCTCATCCGCCTTGACGGACTTGAGCCCGAGGACCGTCCCGATCCAGGTCGACGACAGATGGTGGTGCTGGCCGACGAGGATGTTCTCGATCGCGGTCATGTTCGCGAACAGGCGGATGTTCTGGTACGTCCGCGAGACGCCGAGATGGGCGATCTGGTCGCGCCGCAGCTTGTGGATCGGCTGACCGTCGAACTCGATCTCGCCCGAGGAGATGTCGTAGAACCCGGCGATGCAGTTGAAGAACGTCGTCTTGCCCGCGCCGTTCGGGCCGATCACGCTGACGATCGCTCCCCGGTCGACGTCGAAGTCGAGGTTGTTGACCGCGACGAGGCCGCCGAACTTCTTGGTCACGCTGCGGGCCACCAGGAGGCTCATGACATCGTCCCGCGGGTGATTGGCGTCGTGTCGCCCGCAAGGATGACCTGTGCGTCGTCCTCGACATGCAGCTCGCGCCGCGCGATCCCGGACGGCCAGATCCCCTCGGGCCGGTACAGCATCATGGCGATCAGGGCGACGCCATAGAACAGGAAGCGGTACTGCGAGAACTCGCGGAAGAGCTCCGGGATGCCGATGAGGAACAGGGCCCCGAGCGCCACGCCCGGGATGCTGCCCATGCCGCCGACGATCACGATCGCTGCGACGTTGATCGACACGAACAGGTCGATGCTGCTCGGGAAGATCGAGCCGACGAGGCTCGCAAAGACTGCGCCACCGAGGCCGGCGAACGCGGCACCGAGGATGTACGCAAGCAGCTTCGTCTGGATCAGGTTGACGCCCGTTGCCTCCGCGACGTCCTCGTCCTCGCGGATCGCGATCCAGGCGCGGCCGATGCGCCCGTTGCGGAGTCGCCAGGCAATGAACGCGATGATCGCCGCGAAGACGAGCGCGATGTAGTAGATCTGGCCCGGACCGGACAGGAAGCTCGTCGACGGGATGTCCAGCGGCTTCGGGATGTTGACGATGCCACGCGGACCGCCGAGCAGGGGCAGCAGAAGGTTGGACCCGGCCAGGATGGCGATGATCTCGCCGAACCCGAGGGTCGCGATCGCCAGGTAGTCGCCGCGGATGCTCAGGATCGGCAGGCCGAGGATCGCGCCGAAGATCGCCGCGAACAGCATCGCGAACGGCAGCGCCGCCCAGAACGGCCAGTCCAGCAGCCCGTACTCGGCGGTCGAGGTGAACAGCCCGACCGTGTACGCGCCGACGGCGAAGAAGGCGACGAAGCCCAGGTCGAGCAGACCGG
Organism: Candidatus Limnocylindrales bacterium; assembly: GCA_035717785.1. Classification (GTDB taxonomy): domain Bacteria; phylum Chloroflexota; class Limnocylindria; order Limnocylindrales; family CSP1-4; genus SPCO01. The sequence continues at coordinate 297 of DASTIG010000214.1, read as the reverse complement.
CGAGGCCCAGGGTGATGTTCAGGCCGAACGCCATCAGGATGTACAGCGCGACCAGCGCGATCACCTGCGCGAAGAACGGGCCGAGCAGGAGCGGCAGGACCAGGATGATCGCGATCAGGCCGACGATCGCCGGGATGCGCAGTTGGGCCCGCTGCTCGTCCTCGAGCGCCGCGATCCGCGCGGCGACGCCGACCCGTTGGCGGACGACGCGTCCGATGACCACGACCGAAAAGACCATGATGGCCCCGACCACGGTCAGGCCGTCGGCCGTGAACAGCAGTCGCGCAATGTCATGCA
>DASTIG010000213.1:0-6007 GCA_035717785.1 Candidatus Limnocylindrales bacterium | reverse complement strand
GACCCACGTCCACGGCGCAGTCGGCGTCGGTGACGAGAGCGACGGCTACGCGGAGGCCTGGTACCTGCCGGCGGCCGGGAACATCCCGGCCGGCTACGCGACCGAGGGGACGTGGTACGACTTCTTCGCCGGCAAGGCGCTAACGCGCTTCGGCGCGGACTGGGGCGCGGGCTACGCGACGTTCCAGTACCCGAACGCCAATCGCGCCTCGACGATCTGGTACCACGACCACACGCTGGGAATGACGCGACTCAATGTCTATGCAGGTCCGGCTGGCTTCTACATCGTGCGCGGCGGCCCGGACGACATCATCCTCGACACCCGCGACAGCAGCCTGGCCGTCCTGCCCGGCCCGGCCCCGAAGGCGAACGACAAATTCCCGTCGAACAAGACCTATTACGAGATCCCGATCGCCATCCAGGATCGCGCGTTCAACGTCGACGGATCGCTCTTCTACCCGGACACGCGGGCGTTCTTCGATGGCCTGGTCGCGCCGTACATCCCGGAGGGCGGGCTGGAGGGCTTCTCGCCCATCTGGAACCCCGAGTACTTCGGCAACACCATCATGGTCAACGGCAACACCTGGCCGTTCCAGGTCGTCGAGCAACGGCGCTATCGGTTCCGCTTCCTCAACGGCTGTCAGTCACGCTTCCTCATCCTCGATTTCAACGAGGTCCCCGGTATCGAGGTCTGGCAGATCGGCAACGAGGGCGGCTTCCTGGCCACTCCGGTGAACATGACGGCAGATCACGACAACCGGATCCTGATGGGTCTCGCCGAGCGAGCCGACGTCATCGTCGACTTCACGAACGTCCCGCTCGGACGCCACGTCCTCGCGAATGTCGGGCCGGACGAACCGTTCGGCGGCGGGGTCCCCGGTTACGACTTCGAGGTCGCCGATCCGGGGACCACCGGTCAGGTCATGGAGTTTCGAGTCGTGCCCGCCGTTGCAGCCGATTCGACGACACCCCCGCAGTTCCTCGGGTTACCCGCGATCACCCCACTGCCGGCGGCGGTCCGTACCCGGCCGCTCGGGCTCATCGAGAAGGCTGGCACCGGCGAGGACCACGAAGGCGAGGAGGTCGAAGGCCCGATCGAGGCGGTCCTTGGCACGATCGAAGCCGGCCTGCTGGTCGAGCACCTATGGATGGATCCCGTGACCGAAAACCCGGGCGTCGGCGACACCGAGATCTGGGAGCTATACAACGCAACCGCCGACGCGCACCCGATGCATGTGCACGAGGTGACCTTCGAGGTGGTCGACCGAGAAGGCCTGGTGATGGACGGCGAGGATCCCGAGCTCCCGCTCAGGACGAACGGCAGTGTGACGGCGCCGGAACCTTGGGAGACCGGGTTCAAGGACACGGTCATCGCCTACCCGGGTCAGGTCACCCGCATCAAGGCGACCTTCGCAACACCCGGCCAGTACGTCTGGCATTGCCACATCGTCGAGCACGAGGACAACGAGATGATGAGGCCATACCGCATCGGCCCGGAGCAGCCTGGACAGCCGAGCTCGGACACGTGACAACTGCTGTCTACCTGACCGATCGCCGAGCGATCGAACGTGGGTACGCTCGGACCGTGACGCACCGTTACACGCTCTTGATCCGGGGCACAGTCATCTCGGGTCGCGACGAGCCGGACGTCCCGGCGATCGCCTGGGCCGCGGACACAGTGATCGCGCTTGGGAGCGACGACGACGTGCGCGGGATATCGCGCGGCGATTCGCACGTCATCGACCTCCGGGGCGCGACCGTCGTGGCGCTCGACGGCCCGGACGTCCTCTGGACGCCCGACGCGACCCTCGAGGTTGGCGGTCACGCCGACTTGGCCGTGTTGGAGAGCGACCCGCGTCGGATGGACGCTCCGGCCGGTCAGCGGATGTCGGCGCTCGCCGTCGTCCGGGGCGGACGCGTCGTCGCCGGGAGGCTGCCCGGGGAGCCCAGCCACCGGGCACGACCGAAGGCGCCACTGGCTGAACACTGATCCTCCGCATGAGGTCGCGACCGCGATCGCTGCGTCGACGGCTCAGGCGCTTTGTGTGGTTACTCGCTGGCCCAGGGCATCGGGGCTCTCGTCGGGACCCGTGACAACCACTTCGCCATAGTGCTCCTCGCCGTCTGCGCCATGGACGAGGTAGGCGTGGTGGATCTCGGTCACGCCGGACGCCAGGTTGCCGGTGACAGTGCAGTACTTCGTCGCCGACAGCTCGATCGCGCGGCGGACCGCTTCGATCTCGACCGGTCCATCGACCACGTGGACGATGCGCACAAGCTCGAAGACGTGGGGCGGCGGATCGTCCCGCTGCTCCGCCGACACGCGCACTTCGTAGCGGGTGAAGGCCTGTCGCTTCTTGCGCAGGATCGAAGCCACGTCCATGGCCGTGCAGCCGGCCTGCGCGACGACGAGCAGCTCCGCAGGTCGCGGCCCGCGGTCGCCCTCGGCGTTGTCCATGACGATCGCGTGGCCGCTGCCCGTCAGGGCGACGAACCGTGATCCGTCACCGTCCAGACTGACCGTGACTGTCTTCGTTGCCATTGGGATCACCTTGCTCGGTGGAGGCCGGAGCGGAGGCCGATGGAAGGGACTCGGCCCCCGCTGCGGCTCATCTGGTCAGACCCGGCCCTTGGGGACGGTGTGCCAGTAGGTCTTGTTGAAGACGATCTTGCCGAGGTGCCAGAGCTGGTTCGGCTTCGGCGGCCGGGGCGGATGCTCGTAGTCGAACTGGAGGAGCGTCCCCTTGCCGTCGCCGACCTCGAAGAAGCACATGACCTTGCCGAGATAGTCGCCGTGCTTGTGGTCGACCTCGCGGCCTTGGATCGCGGCGACGATCCGTTCGGTGACGACCGGCGCTTCGAAGTGGGCCGTCGAGCCCGCCTTCGAGAGGGGCAGATCTGTCGCATCGCCGAGCGCGAAGACGTTCGGCCGGCCGCCGACCTGGAGGGTCGCCCGGTCGGTCGGCAGCCAGCCGCCCGGGGCGGGTGCCAGACCCGAGTCCATCAGGAATTGCTGGCCCTTGTGCGGCGGGACGAGGATGAGCAGGTCGTAGGGCAGCTCCTCGCCCTCGAGACTCTGGACGACCTTGCGCTTGGGATCGATCGCCTCGACGTTGAAGAACGTGTGCACCTCGATGCCCTTCGCCTCGAAGATGGGCGTCACCATCTCGGACACGCTCTCGATCGTGAACGCGCGCCCGATCGGCGAGCAGAAATGGACCTCGCTCTGGTCGCGCAGGCCACGCTGGCGCAGCTCGCTCTCGATGAGGAACGACACCTCGAGCGGCGCCGGCGGGCATTTGTAGGGCATCCCGGCGATGGCCACGACGATCCGACCGCCCATGAACGCGTCGAGGGCGCGCCGGAGCTCGAGCGCTGCTTCGGCGGTGTAGAAGTGCTGGGCCTCGGTGTCGAAGTGCTCGATCTCCTCGGGCACGATCCGCGACCCCGTGGCCAGCACGAGGTAGTCGTAGGCGAGGCGCTCGCCGTCCTTGAGATGGACGGTCTGGGTCGGCTCGTCGACCTCCTCGATCTCACCGATGACCAGGGCGACCCGCGAATCGAGCAGGCCGCGCTCCGGGCGCTCCAGCTTGTCCGCGCGTTCGCCGCCCATCGCGATGTACATGAACCCGGGTTGGTAGGTGTGTTGGCCGGTCTGGTCGATGACGGTGATCGTGACCTCGCCTGCCTTCAGCTGGCGGCGTAGCTTCTTGACGAGGAGATTGGCGGTGAGGGTGCCCCCCACACCCCCACCCAGGATGAGGATCCGCTCCATGGCCCTACCGCGCCTTCTCGACGACGATCTCGTCGTAGCCGTCGCGGGCGTCGAGGGCGACCAGCCGATGGCCGGCCTTCTCGATCCACTTGGGGATGTCGGTCTTGGAGCCCTTGTCCGAGGAATAGACGGCGATGACGTCGCCGACCTGTCCCTCGCGGATGGCCCGGATGAGTTCCATCAGCGGTCCCGGGCAGAAGCTGCCACGGGCGTCGACGGTGCGGTTGATGGCGACGGCGGTGTCGGTCATGGCGAACGGTCCCTTCCTTAGATGAACAGCGGGGTGGAGTTCTCGGTCATCAGGCCGATGACAGTGGCGGCGCCGGCGGGCTCGCCCATGCCCTCGATCATGTCCTCCGGCTTGAGGCCGAACATGTCCATGGTCATCTGGCACGGGATGAACTCGACGCCCATCGCCTGGGCGGCCTCGAGGAGCTCCTTGGGGCTGGCGACGCCGTACTGCTTGGCAAGGCGGCCCATCATCCACGGACCCATCCCGAGGAAGTTCATCTTCGAGAGCTTTCGGTGGCTGATTCCCGGGCGCTGCATCGCGGACAGCATCCTCTGCATCCAGTTCTCGCCGGTGATCCGCTTGGAGTCCTTGACGAACACCTGGAGACCCCAGAACGTCACGAACACGCGGGTCTTGACGCCCATCGCCGCGCTGGTCGAGGCGAGGATCATCGTCGCCCAGACCTTCTCGAGGTCGCCGCTGTAATCGATGATCAAGAGATCCTTGGTCGCTACCTGGCCGTCGTCCGCCGGCGAGGCGACCGGAGTCGGCGCCTCGGTCGTGCTTGCAGCATCGGGCCCGCCGTCGACGGCGGAGATCGCCGCGGCGAGGGGGTCGAACGGGGCGAGTGTCTCGGTGGTCATGGTGGGCCTCACTTCCGGCGGATGACGAAGTGGTAGACCACGCCATCCGATGTCTGCTCGATGAGCTCGTGGCCGGTCGCCCGGCACCAGGCCGCGACGTCCTTGATCGACCCGCCGTCGGTCGCGAGGAGCTCGACGACAGCTCCAGACGGAAGTGGCTTCACGGCCTGCGCGATCTTCACGATCGGCATCGGGCAGGACAGCCCGCGGGCATCGACCTTCTGCGTGATCTCGACGACTGGCATGGGAGTTCTCCTTCCGGACTTCGTTGATCAGATGAAGACGACCTGGCCCTCGCCGGCGTTGAGGTAGAAAGCCGTCACGCCTTCGACCCCGTCGACGAGCGGGTCGAGATCGGTCGATTCGAGATGCAGCAGGTCCATCGACAGGCTGCAGGCCTGTATGTCCACCGGGCCGATGTCCTTGGCCTGGCGAAGGGTCTCGGCCCACGTCGCCTGGCCCGCCGCGGCGAGCGCATCGACAGCGATCCGGCCGGCGGGCCCCGCCTCCGGTGCCAGGCCATGGTCCTCGCCGATCTTCGCCGCACGGAACGCATCGAGCGCCCAGTACTGCAGGAAGATGTTGACCGGCTTGCCGAGCGCTGCGGCGCCGGCGGTCAGGACCGCGGCGGCCTGGAGCTTGTCATCGGTGCCGGAGAAGAGGACCAGGTTCAGGGGCTCGTCCATGGGATCACCTCGTGGCTGTCACTGCGCTGGTGGTTGCGGGTTGACGGGTCGCGGCTGGCTCGGTCGGGACATCGGACGCGGTCGATAGGTCCGCAAGGCGGCGCAGTCGGCGTTCGAGGACGCCGCGCATGATCCCGCAGGCGACCATCACGTCCGGGTCGGCGAGCCGATAGCGGACCTCACGCCCCTCCCGCTCCGCCTCGACGATGCCCGCGGCGCGGAGCATCGCCAAGTGCTGGGACACGTTCGGCTGCGTGGCCCCGATGGCCTCGGCCAAACGACCGACCTCGATCGGACCGCGGGCGAGTACGTGCAGGATCTCGAGCCGTCGTGGGCTGGCGAGGGTCTTGAGGACCTCGGCCTGGAGGATCGTGATCTCGTCCATGGACTGACTATCGACATATGCGCAGGCGCTGATGAGTGCCGGCTGGCCCCCAACCGAGGGCCACAAGTCACGAGCGTTCCGAGCGCATGGTGAGGATCTCGAATTCGGATCCAGCTGCACGACTCGGTCGTCGATCTCAGGCCAACCAGTCAGGTGGGACCGAGGAATCCGCCGTAGATCGCGATGGGGTGCTGTGGCTCGCTGACCGACGACGAGATGCTCGCGCGCTATGCGAGGTGCTACCCCAAGTGGAAGCCCGATACAGACGGCCGACCAGGACTCCCAG
>DASTIG010000212.1:0-22211 GCA_035717785.1 Candidatus Limnocylindrales bacterium | reverse complement strand
GTCGAAGACCTCGTTCGTGCTGATCTGGACGAGGTCGACGCCGCGCGCTGCGGTGGCCTCGGCAAGGACACGGACCGCCTCGCCGTTCCGGCGCAGCGCCAGTTCGGGGTCGCGCGCACAGCCGTCAACATCAGTCCAGGCGGCCGCGTTGACGACCACCTCGGGCCGGTCGCGATCGAGGAGTTCGCCGATCGTCACCGGCGCGTCGAGGTCGAAATCCGTGCGTGTCCAGGCGATGGGGCCGGCCGGGCCCGTGAACGGGGCATCACCCAGCGCGCCGACCAGCGCGCGTCCCAACCGCCCGTTCGCCCCGGTGACCGCGACGCGCATCAGCCGGCGGACCGCAGCCGCGATCCGTACTGGCGCTCGTAATAGGCGTCCCAATCGCCCGACCGGGCGGCTCGCCACCAGGGTTCGTTCGCGACGAACCACTCGACCGTTGCGGCGAGCCCTTCCTCGAACGACGTCCGCGGTCGCCAGCCGAGGGCGGCGATCTTGCTGCCGTCCATCGCATAGCGCCGGTCGTGACCCGGGCGGTCCTCGACGTGGCGGACGAGCGACCAGGGCTTACCGAGCCGCTCGAGCAACAGCCGGACGGTGTCCCGATTCGCCATCTCAACGCCGCCTGGGACGTTGTATGTCTCGCCGCCTGTCCCATGACGCAGCACGTGGTCGATCGCACCCGCGTGGTCCCCGACGTACAGCCAGTCGCGCCGCTGGAGACCGTCGCCATAGAGCGGGAGCGGAAGGTCGTCGATCGCGTTGGTCACGAACAGCGGGATGAGCTTCTCGGGGTGGTGATACGGCCCGTACGTGTTCGAGCCACGGGTCACGACCGCATCCAGCCCGTGGGTCACGACGTAGCTCCGGACGAGCATCTCGCCGGCGGCCTTTGCCGCTGCATACGGCGAGCGCGGCGCGAGAGCATCGTCCTCGTGCGAGGCGCCCTCCTTGACGGACCCATAGACCTCGTCGGTCGAGACCTGCAGGAAGCGCGGTCGATGGGCGGCGCTGCGACACGCCTCGAGAAGCACGTGGACGCCGATGACGCCCGTCCGCAGGAATGCTTCGGGATCGAGGATCGACCGGTCGACGTGGGACTCGGCGGCGAAGTTGACGACGGCGTCTGCCTCGGCCACGAGCCCCTCGACGACCGCGGGATCGGCGATGTCGCCCTTCACGAAGCGGAGGCGCCCGGTCTGCTCCGGATCGGCGCGGACCGGCGCGAGGTTCGCCTCGTTGCCGGCATAGGTGAGAATGTCCAGCACGGTGATGTGGGTGCCGTCGCGCCGGGCCAGGACGTCGCGGACATAGCACGAGCCGATGAAGCCGGCGCCGCCGGTGACCAGCAAGCGGCGCGGCTTAGGCGACCCGGCTGGGTCGGTCAGGCCAGGGTCGCTCGCGCCAGGAACGGTCACGCCAGCGGGCGCTCGATCGGTGGTGCCAGACGGCCTGCGGCGTCATCGTCGCGTGCCAGCTCGGCGGCCCGCAGCAACGACGGGACGGTACCGGCATCGGTCCAGTGGCCGTCGTAGATCCGCGTGAAGAGGCGACCGTCTGGGATGTAGTGGTTGAGCACGTCGGTGATCTCGAACTCGCCGCGACCGGACGGCGCGAGCCGATCGATGACGCCGAACGCGTCGGGCCGAAGGAAGTACACCCCGATCGGGATCAGGTCGCTCTTCGGGTGTCGTGGCTTCTCCTCGAAGCCGACGACCTTGCCCTCGGCATCCAGCTCCGCGACACCGAACCTCTGCGGATCCGACACGCGATAGAGCAGCGTCCCGGCGCCATGGTCGCTCGCCTCGAACTCGGACGCGATGCCCGCGAGGGCCGGACCGCGAAGGATGTTGTCCCCGAGGACGCAGCAGAACGCATCCGCGCCGACGAAATCGCGGGCTAGGCCGATCGCCTGGGCGATCCCGTAGGCCCCCGTTTGATACCGATACGTCAGGTCGAGCCCGAAGTGGGAGCCGTCGCCCAACAGCTCGACGACGTCGCCGACGCTCTTGCCGCCGACAACGACCATCACCTCGCGGACGCCCATCCCGGCCAGCGTCTCGATCGGGTAATAGATCATCGGCCGGTCGTAGATCGGCAGCAGGTGCTTGTTCGTGACGATGGTCAGCGGGAAGAGCCGGGTCGCCGTCCCGCCGGCCAGCACGATGCCCTTCATGGCGCCGAAGGGTAGCAGCGCATGGGGTGATCGCGGGGTGATCGGCAACCGTCACGATGGTCGGATGACTGCTCGGGTGCGCCGGATCGAGCGTGCCGTGGTCCTTGCGAGGACGATGGCGGAAGCGACGCGGCGCGAGTTCCGGGGAGCCAGGATTACCAGCGGGCTGAGTCGGGGCGACGTGGGGCGCGCCGTCGGCATCTCCCCGAGCTAGGTCGACAGATTCGAGCGCGGGCTGCTGCGCGACGTGCGGCTCGAACAGCTATGTCGGATGTGCCTGGCCGTCGGACTCGTACCGAGCCTGCGCCTCTTCCCGGACGCGGACCCGGTGCGGGACATCGCACAGGTGCGCCTCCTCGATCGTGTCCGCATCCGCCTCCCGCAGTCGATCCGATGGCGGACAGAGGTCCCGCTTCCGGGTCGGGCGGACGCCCGCGCGTGGGATGCCGTCCTGGATGGACACGGGTGCCGCGATGCGTTCGAGGCCGAGACGAGGCTCGCGGACCTGCAGGCGACGGAACGGAGGGTGATGCTGAAGTTCCGGGACGACGCCTCCGTGGGACACGTCATCCTGCTGGTTGCCGACACCAAAGCGAACCGGCGTGCCCTGGCGGTCGGTCGGGGAGGCTTGCGTGGCAATTTCCCACTGGATACCCGTGCTGCGATGACCGCGCTTGCCGCGGGCAGGTGCCCAGGCGGCAACGCGGTGGTCGTCGTCTAGTCCTGTCACCTGCGTCTTCCGGGGCGACCCTTCGTCGCTGGCAGGTGCTATCGACGGCGCGCGTCGGTAAACGCACCGCTCAGCGGTGAGATCGACGACGGAGGTGGCCAGCAGATGCGCGATAACGCTCGCCTCGGAGAGATCTAGCGACCTCGCGGGTCGCTCCGGTGTCGATAGCACCGCTCAGCGGTGAACGGACGGCTCGGAGCGGTACCTCGGCTCGTGGCCAGGATTCCCGTCAGCGCGGGCTCGCGCCGGGTCGCGGTGTCGCCGGGATGCACGGCTGCTCGCCCTCGGGCAGCGTCCCGCCGCCATCAGGATCGGTGCAGTCGATCGGCTGTTCCTCGAGCGGCGGCAGGCCCCCCTCATAGTCGAGGATCACCAGGACGAACTCGAGTTTCTCGAAATCCGCCGCGGGCTGGAGGTAGGCGGTCTGGACGACGGCGTTCGCGTCTCGTCGGATGTCGACGACCTGACCGATGAGCAGGCCCTTCGGGTAGGGCGACCGGACACCGCCGCCCAGCTCGATCCCGGCGCTGACGACCTCATCGCCGAGCGCGACTTCGTCGCTCGAGTCGATCTGTTCCATGATCAGGACACCGCCGAGCTGGCCGACCACCTGGCCCCGGGCGGCATTCGACACCAGCTGGCCGATGACCGTCGAGGTGCCGTCGGTCAGGAGGACGACCGTCGCGCTGTCGGGACCCACCTCGATGATTCGTCCGGCCAGGGCCCCACCGCCCGCCACGACGACGTCGCCGACGCTGATGCCGGCGTTCGTCCCCTTGTCGAGCGTGACGATGCGGCGGAACTCCGATGATTCGCGGGAGATGACGTTGGCCGCTGCCGTCTGATAGTCGAATCCCGCCCGCAGCTGGAGCAGGTCCGTGAGGAGCACATTCTCGCGGGCGATCTCCTGCAGCCGGGTGTTCTCCGTGAGCAGCCGCTCGTTGTCGGCACGCAGCGTCCCGTTGTCGACCCGCAGCCGATCGATCTCCGCGACGGCCGCCCCGATCGAGGCAGCCCCGCTCGCCACCTCGTTCAGAACGCCCTGGATCGGCCGGAACGCGAAGCCGACGCCATTCTGGACCTCTCGAATAAGGGGGTTCGAGGAGAAGGCCATCAGGACCAGGCAGGCCGACAGCAAGCCGATGAAGACGATGCTTCGGCGGCGGGCGGTCCGGTCGGTGGAGATTGTCGTCATCGAAGGTCGATCATCGGTCGGCGGTCAAGCCGATCGCCAGGATTCCTCAGCGTGGCGGTCGCGAGTACGTCTCGGCGACGAGCACGCGATCCATCGCGTCTAGCTCCTCGAGCACGAGACCGGTACCGCGCGCCACGCACGTCAGCGGGTCGTCGGCGATGTGTACGGGCATCTGCGTCGCCTCGGCGATGCGCCGGTCGAGCCCGGCGAGCAGCGCGCCGCCGCCGGCCACCACGATGCCCTGGTCCATGATGTCGGCGACGAGCTCGGGCGGCGTCTCCTCGATGGTGTCCTTCACGGTGTCGATGATCTGCGCAACGGACGGCTCGATCGCCTCGCGGATCTGGTCGGCACCGACCTCTACGCTGCGCGGCAGGCCGGTCAGCAGGTCGCGGCCGCGCAGCGTCACGCGCTGGGCGTCCCACTCACCCGGATAGGACGAGCCGATCGCGATCTTGATGTCCTCGGCCGTCCGCTCGCCCAGAAACAGGTTGTATTCGCGGCGGGCGAACGTGACGATGTCCTGGTCCATCTCGTCGCCGCCGATCCGGATCGAGCGGCTGACGACGATGCCACCGAGCGAGATGACCGCGACCTCCGTGGTGCCGCCGCCGATGTCGACGATGAGGCTGCCGGACGGCTCGCTCACCGGCAGGCCGGCGCCGATCGCCGCAGCCATGGGCTCCTCGATGAGGCGGGCCCAGCGAGCGCCGGCATTGAGGGCGGCGTCGCGCACGGCTCGCTTCTCGACCTCCGTGACGCCTGAGGGGATACCGAGCAGCATGCGAGGGCGCGGGATCAGCCCGATCCGGTCGTGCACCCGGTTCACGAAGTACTTGATCATCTGCTCGGTGACGTCGAAGTCGCTGATGACACCGTCGCGCAGCGGCCGCACCGCGATGATGTTGGCAGGCGTGCGGCCGACCATGCGCTTCGCCTCCGCGCCGATGGCGAGCACCCGCTTCGTCTTCGCGTCGATCGCGACAACCGACGGCTCGCTCATCACGATCCCGCGGTCCCTCACGTGGACCAGGGTGTTCGCAGTTCCGAGATCGATGCCGATGTCGCGGGAAAAGAGGCCGAGCAGGCGGTCGAGCATGGTCGGGGAGAGGGTCCTCGTGGATCGCCATGGGGGTCGGGCGTGACGCAGGCCGGGATCGTGGCCGCGTCGCGCCGGGCGGTTGGTCAGGTTCAGGCCGTTAGGCCCGCGCAGTCTACCAGAGGGTCACACGAGGGCCCTGAACGGGCCGAGCGGTCAGGTCCGCGGCGCGGTCGGCCGGTCGAAATCGACGCCGCGGTCACGCAGCGACACGTACGCGTCGTGGCCGATCACGAGGTGGTCGAGCAGCACGATGTCCAGCAACCTCCCTGCGGCGAGCGCCTCGGCGGTCAGGTGCAAGTCGTCGGGTGACGGCGTGGGGTCGCCGCTTGGATGGTTGTGGACGAGGATCACGCTCGCCGCGCTGAGCTTGACCGCGTCGCGATAGAGCTCCCCGACGCGGACGAGCGAGGCCGAGACGTTGCCCTGGTAGACCGTGGCTACGCGCAGCACGTGGTTCTTCGTGTCGAGGATCACGACACGCAGCTCTTCGCGCTCGAGCCCGCCCATCTGGAGGATGAGCCGGTCGGCAACGTCACGCGGGCCCCGGATCAACCAGCGCGCCGTCGGCCAGTCGGCCAGGAGCCGCCGACCGAGCTCGAACGCCGCCACGAGCTGAGCAGCCTTCACTGCGCCGATCCCGGGCAGTGCCGCGAGCTCGATATCGGTCGCGCGCGCCAGTCCAGCGAGACCGTCGTGGGCAGCGAGCGCATCGGTGGCGATGTCCACCGCGGATCGGCCGCGAACCCCGCTCCCCCACAGCAGTGCGATCAACTCCGCGGTCGTCAGCCCACCCGGGCCGCGGAGGGCGAGCCGTTCGCGCGGCCGCTCGGCCTCCGGCAGCTCGCGGATCGCGTGGCCGGCGCCTCGGATCGCGTGGCCGCCGCGGGACACGGTGCTCGGGTCCACGACCGCGGCCTCCGCTACGGGGGTCTGGGTGTCCCCGCGGCCCGGAAGACGAGAGCCCGCCGATTCCTCCCGCCATCCGGACCTCGAGGACGCCGCGCAGCCTACCGAGCGACCCTCAACCGGGACTCATCGGCGGCTTGGTGGCGCCTTAGCCCGTCGGGGACGCCTCAGACCGGCGGTGGCGCGAGCGGTGCGACGACCTCAGCGAGGACGAGGAGGGTGGCGTTGAAGGTCGCGTGGAGCCCGAGCGGGACCCAGATCGATCGATGGCGTACGAACAACCAGGTCAGGATCAGCGACACGGGAATGCGGCCCACGAACGCGGCCAGCGCGAGCGCGATGGCCGGGCCTGCCGAGGTCCCACCGATCGTCAGTACGTGGGCGAAGGCGAAGAACAGCGCTGCCCGTATCAGCCCGCGTCGTTCACCCATGCCACGGGTCCACGCTGTCGTCGCAAGACCGCGGAACATGACCTCCTCGCCGATCGGCGCCACGATCGCCCCGGCCGCCAGGTTGACCAGGAGACCACCCAGCTCACCGGTCCGCGGCAAGGGACTCGTCGGCAGCACGGGCAACACCAGCGAGAGCACGATCGCGACGGGGATCGTGGCCAGGATCGCCCCTCCGGCCCACAACGCGCCATAGCCGAACTCCCGCACCGCGCGAACGTCCGGTCGCCGGATGCCCATGTCCGCCCAGGACAGGCCCCCGGTGTCGACGACCAGCAGCCGGATGAGCCCGATGTAAACGAGTGCCTGGACGATCACCGAGGCGAGTGGCGCGAACGGTCCGTCGATGGGGGTACCCGTGGCCTCGAAAACGATCCCGAGGAAGACGACGCCCAGGAAGGACACCGGGATCGCCGCGGCGAACAGCAGGAATGGCGACGGGCCGGTGTACGGAAGCGGCTCGCGTGCCCGGCGCTCGATCGCCTGCCCGCCGGCCCCCGCGACCAACCCGATCGACAGGATGAGCACTCCCCCGATCAGCAGGACCTGGCGCGCGATACCAGGCGAAGCCATGATCGCGACGACGGTCGCGCCGAGACCGACGAGCGTCCCCAGCCAGCCGACCACGAACAGACCTGGTGCGGATCGACCCTCGATCGTGAACGTGGATGCGCCCGGCCGATCCTTATGGTCCGGGGTCGGGTCGGTCAACGCTCGGGCAGCGGATCCTGGGCGGCCGTCGCGCGCGATCGACGAGAGCGTGAACGGACGGACTGCTGCATGGCGGCAGGGATCGCAGGGGTCGCGCCGCCGCCCTGCGCCGCCATCCTGCCGGTGGCTTCCATGCCTGACGGCAAGGACTGGATCATGCCGGCAGGCACGACGTCACGTCGCTCGAAGTCCTTGCCGCACCATGCGCACAGCGACCAGTCGAGGCCCACGAGCCTCGAGCAGTTCGGGCAGACCCGGTTCAGGCGCGTTCGGCAGGAGGGGCAGATGATCCATTCCTCGTCGACCCGCCGCTCGCAGGTCGGGCAGTGGTGTACCGCCTCGACCTCGTTCAGCAGCGCCTCCTCGGCGAGGTTCCGCTCCCAGATCTCGCCGACCTTCTCGTGTGGCCGGACGATCTTGTAGACCCACACGGCGAGGAGGAACAGGAACGGGGTGAACAGGATGATCCCAGCGGCGACCAGGTAGGGCAGGATCGCGTTATCGGACCGCTGCTGCATGTCCCGGAACGCCCAGTAAGCCGTGGCGATCCAAAGGACCACGACGTAGATGAAGATCAGTCGCACGCCGAGCTGGACGACGGAGCTGTCGACGATGTCGCCGACCGTCTTGCCGATACCATCGAAGATCTGATTCATGCGCCTGGAGACCGCCTCCGTGGGTCGTGCTGGTCGGGGGGCAGTGTAGCAGGGGGTCCCCCCGCCATCAGCCCGCCGGTCGCCCGAGGACGACCCGTGTCAGATGGAGCGATCGGTCCCGGCGTGACGCTCGGTGATCAGGGCGAGCAGCCCGGCCACCGTGAGCGCGACCGCGCCGATGGCCGCGATCACCGCACCCGGCCCGGTCCCGGGCAGGGCGAAGATGTAGGGCCAGACGAGTCCCATCAGGTAGGCGCCCAGACCCAGCCCGACCAGCCCCGTCCTGATCCAGACGGGGATGACGTTCTTGATCAGAGCCAGACCGAGGACGGCCAGCATGCCGAGGGCGATGATCACGTGGCCCGGCCCGGACAGGCCCCAGCGATCGAAGTAACCGACGCCTGCCGACCCGATCACGACCAGGCCCCACGGAAGCAGGAATCCGACCGCCGCGAATGCGGCGCCGGCGACCGACAGCCAGCCGATGAACTCGGCGAAACGCGCCTGGCGATCGGCGGACGCGGATGATGCCGGTGTGCTGGGCGGTGCCGTACCGACCCCGTCCGATACGCGGCCGGGCTCCGGTCCGTGGCCGGCCCACTCGCGCGCGGGAGCGGGAGGCCCGGCTGGGACGACGGTCACAGGCATCGGCGGCACGTATGCGCCCGGACCAGCGAAGGACGGGCTCGCGGCGACGCCGGCGGTGGGCAGGGTCGCTCCGGCAGCAGTCGCGGTCCCGCGTGGCATATACGAAGGTGTCCGGCTCCCGGTCAGACCGGCCCCGCCCGCCGCCCAGGCAGGGCCTCCCGTGACCGACGCGTCCTCGCCGTCCCCAAGGATGGCGGCGTCGTCCTCGTCTGCGTCGGCGGCCGCGGCTCCGTTCCCCTCATCGACGTGCGCCACACCATGGCCGGACGCCGCCCACGGCAGCTCCGCATCGGCGTCCCGATGTGTGGAATGGATGGATAGCTGGCCGTCGACGACTGCAGCACTCGGTGCGGCGCCCGTGTCGTAGAGCACGTCGGGCACGGTCGATGGCGGGTCAGGCATCGGGGATGGGGCGGCAGGCACTCTGGATCGCGCTGCGGCCGCCGAGAATCGTCGACTGCCCGCCACCGAAGCCAGCAGCTCCCCGCAGGACGGGCACGACAGACGTCCGTACGGGACATCCGCCGCGCATGATCCGCAGACGATCGACTGCGCGGTCATCCATCACCTCGTGTGTTCGCATCCGACCCGCCCCGCGAGTCGAAGGATGGTCAGGGTGACAGAGGGGGAACAGCCCTCCTAGTCCCCCGTCCGGGTGCTACCGCCTCCCCCGAACGTCCCGCTCCCATGAGCGACCGCATCGAATGTCCAGATCGCTGCGCGCCAGGCCGTCGTGAGCGCGACCAGCATGATCCCGCCCGCGAACAGGGCCACGAAGACCACCAGGAGCGCCGTCGTGCCGGCCGACGCATCGTCCAGGGCGAAACCGGACCGAACGGCGTCCAAAGCGGTCCCGGCCGCGATCCCTGTCAGCACGATGACACCCACGAGGACGATCGTCGGGAGGAGCGCAAGGAGCGACGGCCTGACCGGCGACCGCGCGAACCGGGCGATCGCCGCGCGCAGGGCCGGTCGCGCCGCCTCCCCGCGAAGCGCGACGCGCCGCGCACCCATCGCGCCGATCGCCTCACCGAGAAGCCACGTCAGGACGATGCCGACGATCGCGTCGGGAGCACCGGTCGCGATCCGCCACGGAGCAGGCACAGTCACGTCCGATGGCACGGTCAGCTCCGCGTACCCGACGGACGCGATCCGCGTCGCACCCCACACCAGGACGATCGCGAACGGGACGTGGGCAGCAAGGCGAACGGCCACGATCCGCCACGCTGCCGTCCAGGGATCGGCGGCCTCGACTGGCGACGCTTGACCTTCCCCGCTGTCGGGGACGATCCGTCGGACGACCTCGAGCTCGGCGAGTGCCGCGAACAAGCCGCCCCCGATGAGCCAGCCGACAACGACCACGAGCGCCACGACGATCAGGACGACCAGCTCGCTCAGGCGCCGACCGAACGCGATGTCCTCGAGCAGCGGGGCGATGACATTCGCCAGCCCGACCGCGGTCGGCAGGACGACGATCGGGGCGACCACGAGCAGCCAGCCCCCACGGATGAGGAAGCCCGCGAGCGCGAGCGGCCAGGTCGACGGCCGATCGAGCACGGCCAGGAGCGAGCCGGAGAGGGTCGCTCCGAGGCTCACGGTGCGGGCGACGGGGAGGCCAGCCCAGGTGCGAGTTCATCGAGACGGCGGAGGGCGGCTTCGACCTTGGCGATCTCGTCGCCGTAACGGCCGAAGTCCCCGTCCCGCAAGGCTGCCTGGGCCAGCTCGAAGTGCTGGTTCGCATATTCGATCAGCCCCGGCACGTCGGCCGGCAACGGTGCGTCAGGGTCCGGCGAGGTCGTCGGGCTCGGGGCCGGGCCGGTCGTCGGGCTCGGGGCCGGGCCGGTCGTCGGCCGCGGCGTCGGCGTCGGTGACGGGCCGGCCGTCCCACCTTCGGCCTCGAGCAGCTGATCGAGCGCGGAGGCGAGCGTCTCGGCCCACACCACCTCACGCGGCGAGGCAACGACGATCCGCCGGAACTCAGGGAAGGCGGAGCCGGTGGACTGCAGGTACACGGGCTGCAGGTACAAGATCGAATCCGTGATCGGGACGACGATGAGGTTGCCGCGGATGACGTTGCTGCCCGAGTTGCGCCACAACGTGAGCTGCTGGCTGATGGCTGGGTCCTGGTCGATGCGCGCCTCGATCTGTGCTGGCCCGAAGATCGTCGTCTCGGCGGGGAAGCGGTAGATGCGGGTCGCCCCGTAGTTCGGCTCGTCCATGCGGGCCGCCACCCAGGCGATCATGTTCGGGCGGCTGATCGGCACCATCGGCTGGAGCAGGAGGAACTCGGCCTCATCCTCGCCGGGCATCCGCATGATCACGTAGTAGGCCTCGGACGGAAGGGCCTGTTCGCTCGTCTGGCCCTGCGGGACCGTCCACTGGTCGTCGTTGCGGAAGAACTGCTCCGCGCTGGTGACGTGGTACCGGCCGAACACCCGCGTCTGCACGTTGAACTGCTCCTCGGGGACTCGGAGGTGGGGCAGCAGGTCGTCGGGCAGCTCGCTCATCGGCCGGAACAGGCTCGGGAAGACGCCGGCGTACGCGCGGACGATCGGATCCTGCGGATCGGCGATGTAGAACCGCATGGTGCCGTCGTAGGCGTCCATCGTCAGCTTGACGCTATTGCGCAGGTAGTTGAACGGCTGGCGTCCGAGGCCGGTCGTCTCGAATGCCGAGCGCGGGTCGAAGCCCTGCGCGTGGGGGAAGCGATCCGAGGCGGTATAGGCGTCCTGCACGTAGAGGAGACGCCCGGAGTCGTCGATGACGAGGTAGGGATCCTTGTCGTAGAGCAGGAACGGCGCGATCTGCCCGAGACGGTCGCGCAGCGACCGGTGGAACAGCAGCTGGCTCTGGTTGGTCACCTGGTCGGTGATGAGCAGATCGAGATCGCGGAAGCGCAGCGCGAACAGGGCGCGCATCAGCGTCGTGTCGATGCGGATGCCGCTCGTCCCGGTCCACCGGGTCGACGTCCCCGCTGCTCCGGTTTCGTCGCCCTCGCCGGTCGGGTAATCGAATTCGTTCTGGCGAGCGCCGACCACGATGTACGACGAATCGCGCTCGCCGAAGTAGATCCGCGGCTCGCGGATGGTCGGTACGCCGAGCGCCGAGACCGGGGGCAGATTGCCGATCAGCAGCCGTGGCTGGCCCTCGTTGGCTACCTCGTTGACCGGGACCATCGTGGCGCCGATCCCGTGCGTGAAGTTGACCCGCTGATTGACCCAGCCGGTCGCGCCCGGGTTCTGATCGAGCGCCAACTCGCGAGCCGATAGCATCACCTGGCGCTGCTCGCCGTCGATCTCGTACCGGTCGGTATCGACGTCGACGAAGTCGTAGTACCGCCTGACGGTCTGGAGCTGGTCGAGCGATTGTGCGAGCGGGCGGTAGTCCCACAGTCGGGCGTTCCGGAACGTTGCCGCCTCGTTCTCGATCACCTGCTGGCTGAGCACCGCTTCACCTCGGAAAGGCCGGTCGTCGTCCCAATCGTCGAGCCCGAACGCCAATCGGGTCATCGCGATGTTGTTGCTGATGTACCGCTCCTCCTGCGCGAACTGGTTCGGGTCCACGGTCAGTCGCTGGATCGCCTCGGGATAGGCCCGTCCGATGAGCAGCGACGCCAGCAGCCAGATTCCCAGCGTGAGGCCGAGCGGCCACAGCATCCGGGTGAACGCGGCGCCGACGAGGAGCGCGCCGGCGAGCCCGGACAGCACGGTCAGGACGTCGTACGCGAAGAATTGGGCGTTCTGGTCCGTGTAGCTCACGCCGGTCACGAAGCCACGGCCGCTATAGGCGAGCTCGAACTTGTCGAGCTGGTACCCGAATGCGACCGACAGGAGGAACAAGCCCGCCAGGATCCCGAGGTGCACCCGGATCCGCGTGGTCAACTCGAGGTTCCCGCGGGTCGCGGCCACGAGGTAGCGGATACCGACCGCGACGAGGCTGGCGATGACGATCGCGTTGAACAATGATTGGACCAGTCGCAGGAACGGGAGCTCGAACAGGAAGAACCCGATGTCGCGTCCGAAGACCGGATCGACGACCGGCGCGGCACCTTCGGGCGAGAACGGCACGCGGTTCGCCCAGAGCAGGATGGTCTCCCACGACGCTGCGACCGACGCGCCGATCGTCAGCGCGACGAGGACGGCCACGACGACGAGGATGGCCCGGGCGATCGGGGTAAGGTCCGGGACGTCCTCGGGCCGGAACGTGATCGTCCGCGGTTCCCCGTCCGATGGGCCGCCGACGCGACGGGAGCCGGTGGCATCGTTGAGGCGCTCGAACCAACCCGAGAACGACGCGCCTCCACCCGACGGCGGCGACAGCCGGCCCGCCACCGACAGGTTGATCAGGATGATCGCCAGTGAGCCCAGCGCCGCGGCGACGAACAGACCGAGCTGGGCGCCGAACCGGGTCCAGAACACGGCGTCGAACCCGACACTTTGGAACCACAGGGCATCGGTCCACAGGTCCAGGACCGCACTCGCCACGAAGATCGTGACGATGACGACCAGGATGACGACCCACCACGAGGCCCGGAAGCGGCCCCGGCGTCGGCCGCCATCCGGGCTGTCCGGCCCGACCGGTCGCGGCCGTCGGTGCGGCCTCTCCTCGGGCTCCTCGCCGCGGGCCTCGGCCTCGCGGCGTCGGAGCTCCTCCAGGAAATCGTCGAACATGTCGCGCATCGCCTGACGATGCTACCCCCGAGCGAGACCTTCCACGGAACGGCAAAACGCGGCGAGGACCGTCTCGGCCAGCTCGTTGGGTCGCATCGTGGCCGCGCGCGCGGGCTCGAACCGGAATGCTGCCCGAATCGCGAGGGGCGCACGCCATGGCCGGGTCGGGTCGTCCGGCGAGACCAGCCCGCCAACGCGCAGCTGGAGCCGCCCGGCATCCTCGAGAATCAGCCCGGACAGCGCGCCCGACAACGCAGGCCCGAGACGCGCGAGCGGCGGATCCGGCGGCGGGCCGGCCGCTGGCGCGACATCGCGGAAGCTCACCACGCCCTCGTCGTCGGCGACCCACATGAGCGCCACCCACCAGCCATCGGGAGCCTCGGAGGGGCGCGCTATCCCGGCGCGCAGCGCTCGATCGCCGACGCGGACCTCGTGCTCGCGCAGGTACGACGGTCCGGGCGGTGGGAGTCGGTCGGGCACGGCCGCAAGTCTACGCGGCCGTCCGGGATCAGGCCGGCTGGCGGTCCTCGTCGCCGAGCGGGTCGGTGTCGAGCGCCTCGTCGACCTCGGCGAGCTCGGTCGTCACGTCGCTCAGGTCCTCGACCGCCGCGGCCGCTGCGGCCACGGTCTCCGGCGATGCCTCGGGCGCGTGACCCTCAAATGTCGCCTCGGCCATGAGCGCGCCAGCCTCGGCCTGGAGGTTCGCGACCTCCGCCTCGAGCTCGAGGCGGAGCATCTCGCGGCGGACACTGAGATCGGGCGGGGCGAGCGCCCCGGCCTCGGTCGCGCTGGGCGACCCGTCCGGGTACTCACCGCTGATCCAGGACAGCAGTCGATTGCGCGGTCGCGCGACGGGTGTCTTCGCGCGGACGATCGCGGCGGCGTCGATGGCCGTCAGGCCAGGAAGGGCGGGGTCAGTCGCCGGGTCGACCGCGAGCGCTGCGCCGCAGGACGGACAGGTTTCGGGATCGCCGGTGTAGTTGGCGGAGCACCACGGGCAGACGGAGACCGTCGACCCAGCCACAGGATGCGTGTCGTCGACCATGGCGGAATGCTACCGCGCTCCCATCGGTCCGGAATACCCCATCGGTCAGGGGTCCGCGGGGTACCGCATCGTTGTCACTCCCACTCGATCGTCGCTGGGGGTTTGGAGCTGATGTCGTAGACGACCCGGTTGACACCGGGGACCTCGTTGACGATCCGGCTGCTGATCTTGCCCAGAACGTCGTACGGCAGCTTCGCCCAGTCGGCCGTCATCCCGTCCTCCGAGGTGACCGCTCGGATCGCGACGACGTTGGCGTAGGTCCGGCCGTCGCCCATGACGCCGACCGAGCGAACGGGCGTCAGGATCGCGAAGCTCTGCCACAGGCTGCGGTACAGGTTGGCGGCCTTGATCTCGTCGATCACGATCCAGTCGGCCTCGCGGAGCGTATCGAGTCGCTCGGCCGTTACCTCGCCGATGATCCGGATCGCCAGGCCCGGCCCCGGGAACGGCTGCCGCAGCACCATCGCCTCCGGCAGCCCGAGCTCGAGCCCGACCTTTCGGACCTCGTCCTTGAACAGGTACCGCAACGGCTCGATGAGCTGGAAACGGAGGTCCGCGGGCAGGCCGCCGACGTTGTGGTGCGTCTTGATCTTCTGCGCGGTCTTCGTTTCGGAGGTGGCGCTCTCGATGACGTCGGGATAAAGGGTCCCCTGCGTGAGGAAGTCGATGCGGCCCAGCTTCACCGCCTCCTCCTCGAACACGCGGATGAACTCGTCGCCGATGATCCGCCGCTTCTGCTCGGGGTCCTCGACCCCGGCCAGCCGAGTCAGGAAGCGCTCGCGTGCATCGACCATCACGAGCTGCATACCGAGATCGCGTTCGAACGTGACGCGTAGGAGCTCCGACTCCTTCTTGCGCATGAGCCCGTGATCGACGTAGATGCATGTCAGTCGATCGCCCACGGCGCGGTGGACGAGCGCGGCGGCGACTGCCGAATCGACGCCGCCCGACAACGCACAGATCACCTTCCCGTCCGAGCCGGTCGCCCGCGCGTGCGTGTCCACGCGGTCGCGGATCCCTGCAACGGTCGTCTCGATGAAGTTCGCCGCCGTCCAGGACGGCTCGACGCCGGCGATACCGGTCACGAAGTTGCGCAGAACCTCCTTGCCGCGCGGCGTGTGGACGACCTCGGGGTGGAACTGGATGCCGTACAGGTTCCGGTCGGGCGCCTCGAGGCCGGCGAACGGCGTCGCATCGGTCTGCGCGGTCGACGTGAAGCCCTCGGGCAGCCGCGTGATCGAGTCGCCATGGCTCATCCAGACCGGTTGGACGCGATCGAGACCGCGGAACAGGCCGTCGGCGGTGTCGAGTCGGACGCTCGCAGGCCCGTACTCCCGCTTGCCGGCCGGCAGGACGTCGCCGCCGAGCTCGCGCGCCATCAATTGCGCGCCGTAACAGATACCGAGGACGGGGATGCGACCGCTCCAAACCGCCGGGTCGGGTTTCGGGGCCGCCTCGTCGTACACCGACATCGGGCCGCCGGACAGGATGATCGCGCGCGTCCCGCGCCGTTCGAGTTCGGCATACGGCGTGTCGTGCGGCAGGAGCTCGGAATAGACGTCGAGCTCGCGAACCCGTCGAGCGATCAGCTGGGCGAACTGGCTCCCAAAATCGAGGACGACCACAGGACCGGTGGTCGTCGTGGCGGCATCGCGGGTCGCGCGGTCTGGCGAGGGGGCGTGGAGGGCTGTCTCGAGGTATGCCTCGACCTCGGCGTCATCGGGGGCGAGGACGCGGTGACCGGCGTTCGCCGCCTCCCCGTGGACGGTCTTGCCACGATCACGCTGGGTCCGGGTTGACTCTTCGGTGTCCGCCAATGCCACCCTCCGCTGCGCCGACCCGACGACAGCAGTGTACCGGCCCGGGCTGGTCGAGCCCGGGCCGGTCGCGATGGCTGCGTCCTGTCAGCCGGCTGCGTTGCCCAACACGTCACGGATCGCGTCGACGATGACACCGGGCTGCTCGAACGGCATGTCATGGGTGGCGTCCGGCACGATCTCCTGTCGACCGTTACTCGAAAGTCCGACGAGGCCCGTCTGCAGGTCCATCCAGATCTCGTCAAAACGCGCGGCGAGATCCGCGGGCAGGCCCTCGGTGATCGCCACGCGGTCGCCCGCCGTCAGGACGACCAGGGGTGCGTCACCGAAGCCCGGCGCAGCCTTGGCCTGGACGGCACTCGCAGCCAGGTCGAGACCCTCCGGGTTCAGCGTCGGGTCCCCCTCGAAATCGGTCAGCTCCGCGCGAGCCTGATGGAGGACTTCGGGCTCCGCCGACGATTCGGGCGGCAGGGCGGCGAGCCACTGCTCGCTGGTAGCCGGCGGTCGGACGTCGACCATGACCGCGCCGGCAACCTCCTGCGGATAACGCCCGGCGTAGACCATCGCGTTCCAGCCGCCCGACGAGTGGGCCACGAAGACATACGGGGGCTCGACACCGGCGGCCTGGAGCAGGCCGTGCAGGTCGTCGACCTGGCCATCGGTCGTCCGTGGCTTCGGCCCGGGTTGCGACTGGCCGAGACCCGCCCGATCGTAGCTGCAGCCGCGGTCCGTGGCCATCAGACCGGTGAACACGTCGGCCCATACGAACCGATCCGCGCCGAGCCCGCTCTCGAAGATGACCGTCGGCCGGCCGGTGTCGACCGGTCCGAGACAGGCGACGCTCAGCGTCCGCCCGCCGATATCGATGTTGCCCACGAGCTCGCCGCCGGCCGCCGATGCCGCGGCCGTCGCGGCTGGCGATGTTGAGGGAGCCGACGCTCCGGCGCATGCCCCGGCGACGATGGCGATGACGGTGACGCCGACGAGGCGCCCGATACGCGTTCGCATGGCCCGATCCTCCTAACCTTGCCGGCGGACATCCGTGCCGGTGCGTTCAGAGTCGGTCGGGTGGACGCCCCCGCCATCAGGGCTGGCGATGATTCGCGTCTCCGGGCAGACCCGGATGGATGGCCCACAGCGACCTCGTATCGTTGCCGCCATGCGGCATCTGCGACGCGTTCCGGCGCTGATCCTCGCCTCGACTCTTACCGTCACGGGCTGCCTCGGCACGACTGCCACGCCACCGCCTGCCGGCACGCGCCCGGACGGCTTCCCGACGGGCGTCTTCAGCAAGACGTTCGTCGACCCCTTCCTCGGATCCGTGCGCCTGTCGTGGACCTTCGAGCCGGACGGTGACTGGGCCGAGGTCCCGGTGGCGACCGCGGGTCAGACGTTGCAGACCGGGCCAGCGCGAGGACGCTATGTCGTCGACGGCGATCTCCTGACGATCGAGGTCGATGCTCCGTCGTTCTGGGGCTGGCACCGCCACCGATGGCGGCTCGATGGCGACCTGCTCGTCACCTCTTACGAGGATTCCGAGTTGCCCGAGGACGCCGAATTCTTCGCGATGCTCGATCGCCAACCGTGGGTCCGCGTGCCATGAAGGCCGCGACTGTCGTCGTCGTCGACGATCACGCGGGATTCCGCGCGACGGCGCGCCGCGTGCTCGAGGGTGATGGCTGGACGGTGGTCGGCGAAGCGGAGGACGCCGCCTCGGCGCTGACGGCCATCGCGGCACTCCGGCCAGACGTAGTCCTGCTCGACATCGGGCTGCCCGATCTCGACGGCTTCGGGGTCGCAGAGCGGATCGCCGAGGCGTTGGATGGGGGTCCGGCCGTCGTGCTGGTCTCGAGCCGCGATCGGAGTGCCTACGGTGGTCGTCTGGCGGCCAGCCCGGCGATCGGGTTCGTCGCGAAGCACGAGCTGGACGGCCCGGGATTGCGCGCGTTGATCGCCGAAGCGCCCCGCTGATGCGCGATCTGCCCAGGCGTCGCATCTGGCTCGCGGCCATCGGCGTCCTCGCCCTGGTCGGCGGTCCGTTCGCCACGTATCAGCTGACCCACACAGCTGAGCGCAGTCCTGCACTCCTGCTCGCCGATCTCGCGGTCGGCTGGTCGATGATCGCCGCTGGTCTCCTCATCGCGGATCGCCGACCGGGCAACCGGATCGGACCCCTAGCGATCCTGACGGGCCTCGCATGGTTCGCCGGCGATTTCACCAGCTCCGATGTGGCAGTCGTGTCGTACCTGGCGACGCTGGCCCACGGCTGGTTCGATCCGCTCTTTGCCCTCGTGATCCTCGCGTACCCGACCGGCCGGATCATCCGCGGCGTGGACCGATTCCTGGCGATCGGCTTCATCGCGGTCCAGGCCGGTTGGACGATCGCCAAAGCGATCGGGATGCGGCCGATCGCCTGGTGGGATTGCCCGACCTGCATCTCGACCGTCGACGCGTGGTTCGCGGCGTACCTCGCGTTGGACCCGATCGGACGGGTCGAGACACTGCTGCTGACAGCCCTCAGCGTCGGCGTCCTGATGGTCGTCGTGGCTCGCTGGCAGCGCGCCACGGGGACCGCGCGGCAGCGCCTGGCACCGGTCGTGCTGGCCGGGGCTGTGCTGGCAGGCGGGTTCGTCGTGACCTTCCTGCTTCAGACCATCGTGCCGACCAGCGCGCGAGAACCGCTCGGCGAGCTGCGGGTGATCGTGCTGGCGGTCCTGCGCGTGCTGGTGGCGATCGGACTCCTCATCGGCGTCTTGCGCGCCGACTCCGCGCGTGGCCGGATCGCGGACCTCGTCGTCCGCCTCGACGGGCTCCCGCCGTTGCCGGTCCTGCAGGCGTCGCTGCGGGACGCCCTGGGCGACCCCTCCCTGAAGGTCTTTCGCTGGGAGCCCGCCTTCGCGGGGTTCGCCGATGCGGCGGGCCGGCCCAGCGATCGCCCCGGCGCCGACGGATCCGGGCGAACGGTGCTGACGATCGGCGACGGGGCATCTCCAGACCTCGTCATCGAGCACGATCCGTCACTTCGCGACGATCCTGGTCTGGTCTCGGCGGCGGCCGCGGCCGTCCGCCTCGCCGCCGAGAACGAGCGCCTCCAGGCAGAGGTCCGCGCCCAGCTGGAGTCCGTGCGTGCATCGCGGGCGCGGATCGTCGAAGCACAGGACGACCAGCGCCGCCGCATCGAGCGTGATCTCCACGACGGCGCCCAGCAGCGACTGGTCTCCTTGCAGCTGTCGCTCCAGATGCTCCGGCGCAGCCTCGGGCCGAACGCCGACGCTGGGACCCTCGCCGAGCTCGATGCCGCGACCGCCGAGGCGTCGGCCGCCATCGCCGACATCCGCGAGCTGGCGCGCGGCGTCCACCCGGCGATCCTGTCGGAGGCCGGCCTCGGGGCCGCACTCGCCTCGCTCGCGGATCGCACGCCGATCCCGGTGGTGATCGACGATGGGCTCGACCGACGGCTGCCGGCGGCGGTCGAGGCGACGGCCTATTTCGTCGTCGCGGAGGCCCTGACGAATGCCATCAAGCACGCCGAGGCGGGTCGGGTCGAGGTCCGGACGTCGCTGGCCGACGATCACCTGCGGGTCGAGGTCCACGACGACGGACGAGGCGGTGCCGAGCCGTCGAAGGGGACGGGCATGACCGGCATGCAGGATCGCGTCGCTGCCCTTGGGGGCACCGTCCGGATCGACAGCCGCCGCGGCGCGGGGACCTGGCTCGAGGTGGATCTCCCATGCGCGTTGCCGTAGCGGAGGACGTCGTCCTCCTTCGCGAGGGGATCGTGCGTGTGCTCCGCGACGGTGGTTTCGAGGTGGTCGGAGCTGTCGGCGACGCGGCCGCACTCCTGGAGCTGGTCGAGCGCGAGCACATCGATGTCGCCATCGTCGACATCCGCATGCCACCCACCCACACCGACGAAGGGCTCGTCGCTGCCGAGGATCTGCTCGCTCGTGAACCCAGGGTGCCGGTTGTCGTGCTGTCCCAGAACGTGGAGCCGGCCCACGCGGTCCGGCTGCTCGGCGACGGGCGGGGTGGGGTCGGCTACCTCCTTAAGGAGCGCGTCGCGGCGGTGGACGACCTGCTCGACGCGGTCGACAGGGTAGGCCGCGGGGGCACCGCGGTGGATCCGGCGGTCGTGGCAGCGCTCGTGGGCCGGCGTCGAGCCCGAAACCCGCTCGACGATCTCACGCCGCGCGAGCGCGAGGTCCTCGAGCTCATGGCTGAAGGCCGATCCAACCGGGCGATCGCGTCACGGCTGTTCGTCGGCGACAAGACCGTCGAGACCCACGTGGCGAGCATCCTCTCCAAGCTCGGGTTGGAGGAGGCGCCGGACGATCATCGGCGCGTGCTGGCGGTGTTGAGTTGGTTGCGCCGCGCCTAGTCGCGCGGGACCGCGTGATGCCTAGCGGACGGTTCGGGAGGACCGTCGGACGCGACGGTGGCGCTCCTCACCGCGAAGGTTGGCGGCCGCAACCTCCAGCAGGGCGAGGGCACTGATGGCGATGATGACCATCCCGAAGCTGTCCATCGACACATGGTGCACGCGCGTTCGCCAGGTCGAAATCGGGCGAACGTCCTGTCGCGGGTGGGACGGATGACGTAGTCGTCAGGCGGGTGACGCCACCTGCCGCGCGGTTCGCGCGGCGGTCCGTGGCGCAGTCCGCTTGCGCAGGCCGGTCATGGGGCGGGCGTCCGGCGCCGGCCGGGCGACCCCCGCCGCCATGCGGTGGGCATGGGGCGTGAAGGTGAACGGTTTGAAGGCGAAGCGGCTCGCGACCGCCCACGACCCGATCATCCAGATGAAGAAGCCGAGTGCGGTCCCCGGTCCTGCCCCGAAGATCGCATGGCCGGTCGCGGCCAGGAGGGCAGCGAACGACGCTGCGGTGATCCCGGCGGCCGCGAGGTAGCCAACGAGCGAGGCGCCCCAGCGACAGCCGCGGATCAGCCCAGCGCTCGCGACGAAGTGGGCGACACCGGCGGTCACGCCGACGATGACCGCCCAGCTGCCGGCGATCCGGTCGAGCCCGAGGGTCGGGACGACGAGCAGCGCGGCGCCGAGCACGACGAACCCGTTCAGGCCCGTGACGAACGCGGCGAACCCGCGGGTCCCGCGGCGGAACCGGATCGGGTCATAGGTGCGGTCGGGCGCGATCATGCGGGCCATCCTTTCGGAAGTTCGAGCCGATGGAAAGGACGGTGGCGGCCGAAGGACCGTCGGGGCATGGTCGCTCGCCGCCAATCGGGATGGACGGATGTCAGTCCGGGGCGTTCGACTCCAGGCGGCGCCGCAGCGCTTCGAGGTCGAGCGCGACGGCGCGCTCCACCTGCGGGCGCGCGATCCCTTCGAAGATCCGAAGCCGGAAAGGCAGGCCGATGCGGATCGTCCAGCGCAGGGCCGTGGCCGTCCCCGTTGTCCCTTCCGTCGGCGCCAGCGTGGCTTCGATCTCGATCGAGATGCCGTCATCGTCGCGCCCACTGACCACGAGCCGTGATGGGACCTCCAGAGCCGCCACCTCCGCCGCGAAGGTCCCGGGCCGCCCGGCTGCCACTTGCTCGACCACCAGGCTCTCGCCGCGCGCGATCGGTCTCGAGCTCGAGCGGCGAACGGCGGTGATGCCACTCGCGATCAGCCACGCGGGCCATGCTTCGACGTCCGAGATCCGCTCGAACACCGCCTGGGGCGAGCGCTCGATCGTCGTGTCGACAGTCACCTCGATCGCCATCAGGAAACGTCCACCGGTCGGAGCCGGAACGTCGGCCCGCGTCCGAGCCGCTCGGCGGGCGTGCCGTAGCGCAGGATCAGCCCGCGGACGGCACGCGCGTGATCGGCGCCGTTGAGGGGTTCGGCGATCGCCGTGAACCGTCGGTCGCCGACCTCGACCTCCGTCGTCGGATGGTCGAGCAGGTTGGTGGCCCACTGCGCGCCGACGCCGGCGGCGACGAGGATCGATCCATCCGGCTCGTCGACGTAGCCGACCGCGACGGGTCGCGGCAGGCCCGTCCGCCGGCCGCGAGTCGTCAGCCGCGCGACCTTGCCCTCGAAGAAGAGATCCGCCCCGATGCCGTCCGTCGTCAGCGGGCTCGCTGCCAGGACTTGCCCTCGGTCTGC
>DASTIG010000211.1:0-21544 GCA_035717785.1 Candidatus Limnocylindrales bacterium | reverse complement strand
GGAGCGGGTTCGGGTAGTAGCCCAGGCCGGAGATCGCGAGGCCCTTGGAGGCGATCTCACCGGCGAGCTCCGTTCCCTGCGCGGCAGACAGGTTCGCCACGTCGATGTGCGACGTGCCTGCGTAGCGTCGGACCGCTCCGTCGGCGCGCGGCCAGCACGCGATCTCGATGCTCTCGAAGCCGTTGACCGCGGTCCAGTCGACGACGTCCATCAGCGGCGTCTCGGGGAAGGGCGCGGTCAGCAGCCCGAGCCTCATCGGGCGATGCCCGTGGGGACAGGGCGGGAGGCCGGCGCCCCGGAGCCGGGTCGTTCGACGTCGACCCAGCGGCCCTCGTGGGCGCTGCGCGCGATCGCCTCGCCGACGAGCATCTCGTCGTGGCCGTCGGCAAAGGTCGGGTAGCCGGGCGGGGAGGAGGGCCGCCCGGCTACCACGTCGGCGTACACGGCCCGGAAATGGGCGCAGAACGTGTCGAAGAAACCTTCGACATGGCCGCCCGGCAGGGCCGACGCGGCCTGCCCTGCGGCACCCATCAGGGCCGGGTTGCGGATGAGGATCTCGTTGGGTCGCTCGCGATGGCCGATCCACGCCTGGTCGGGCTGCTCGCTGTCCCACGACCACGCTGCGTCGGACCCGTCGATCTCGTAGACGAGCGAGTTCTTCCGGCCGGGGCTGATTTGGGAGATGCTCACGGCGCCCCGCGCGCCGCCGTCGAAGCGCAGCAGGATGGCAGCGGTGTCCTCGGTCCCGATGGGCCGTTCGACGGTTTCGGCCGACCGGTCGGTCGAGAACGTCTCCACCGGCCCGGTCGGTTCCAGTCGCGTGCCGATGAACGTGGTCAGTTCGGCCATCACCGACGCCACGCGCTGGCCGGTCACAAAGGTCATCAGGTCGAGCCAGTGCGAACCGATGTCCCCGACCGCCCGCAGCGCACCACCCCGATCCGGTTGCAGTCGCCAGTTCCAGTCGCTGTCGAGGAGAAGCCAGTCCTGGAAGTAGCGGCCCGTCACGAGCCTGACCTGACCGAGGCCGCCGTCCGCTACGAGCTCGTGTACATGCTGGTTGAGCGGGTAGTAGCGGATGTTGAAGTTCGTGGCGTTGACGAGCCCGGTCTCCGCCGCCAGCGCCACGAGCTCCCCCGACTCGTCGGCCGACAGTGCGAGGGGCTTCTCGCACACGACGTGTTTGCCGGCCTTGAGCGCGGACTGGGCCTGGGAGACGTGCAGGTCGTTGGGGGAGGTCACATGCACGACCTTCACGCGATCGTCGGCGAGGAGGTCATCGAGTGACGAGTAGGCCTTCGGGACGCCAAGGGCATCGGCCCGCCCGGCACCACGTTCCGGGGTGCTGCCGAGTACGCCGAGCACGTTCACGCCGATCCGGCGAAGGGCCTCCGCGTGGACCGTGCCGATGAAGCCGGTGCCGATGACGGCGGCGCCGATCGATGCGAGGTTGGCCATGGGGCGTCGGGCTCCTCCTGCCTGGCGATCGGTCTAGACCGTCTAGATGGCTCGCACTCATGCTAGCGCTCCGGCCGCAGCCGGGTCAATGCTCTTCGCTCGCGAACGATCGTACTTTGACGTGTCAAGTGCAAAAGTGGTCCAGCTGCAAGGGCGCGCGTATCATCCCCGGCGTGAACGACGGCCCGACGCAGCCGGCCCCGGCCCCGCTGCCCGACGAAGTGCTCGACGATCTCGTGACCGTCCTGGACGAGATCCGGCTGGGGCGCTCGCGGTCGCGTTCCGAGCTCGTCGAGCGCACCGGGCTCGGGCGGGCGATCGTGGCCCGCCGCGTCGGCGAATTGATCGACCGCGGGCTGGTGGCTGAAGGCCCGGTCGGACCAAGCACGGGCGGCCGTCCGCCCCGACAGCTCGCGTTCCGGGCCACGGCCGGACACCTGCTCGTGGCCGATCTCGGTGCGACCAGCATCGATGTCGCGCTCACCACCCTCGACGGCCGGATCCTCGCCCATCACGACGAGCCCGCCCGCATCGAGGACGGACCCGAGGCCGGGCTCGATCGCGTCGACGCGCTGTTCGACCTCCTGCTCGCGACGGCCAAGGGCGTGCCCGGTCGCCTGTGGGGAGTCGGGATCGGCGTGCCGGGACCGGTCGAGTTCGGGTCCGGCCGGCCCATCTCGCCACCGATCATGCCGGGCTGGGACGGCTATCCGATCCGCGAGCGGTTCGCCGCTCGGTACGGCGCGCCAGTCTGGGTCGACAACGATGTGAACCTGCTCGCACTCGGCGAGTGGCGCTCGGGCGTGGCCGCCGGCCACCATACCGTCGTGGTCATCAAGGTGGGGACCGGCATCGGAGCCGGGATCATCTCGGACGGCCGGCTCCACCGCGGCGCGCAAGGGAGTGCTGGCGACGTCGGCCACATCCAGGTCTCGGACGACCCGTCGGTGGTGTGCCGCTGCGGCAACGTGGGCTGCCTCGAGGCGTACGCGGGCGGCGCCGCGCTGGGCCGCGCCGGAGAGGCCGCCGCGACGGCGGGAACAAGTCCGCGACTAGCCCTCGCGCTCGACCAGACGGGCTCGGTCAGCGCCGAAGACGTCGCGCGTGCCGCGTCTTACGGTGACCCGGTCGCAGTGGCGATGCTCCAGTCGGCCGGCAGGCGCGTCGGGTCGATGCTGGCCAGCGTCGTGAACTTCTTCAACCCATCGCTGATCGTCATCGGCGGCGGCGTGGCCAACAGCCCGGAGTTGTTCATCGCGTCGATCCGCGAGACGGTGTACCGGCGCTCCCTGCCCTTGGCGACGCGCGACCTGCGGATCGCCCACTCCTCGCTCGGCGGGCTGGCCGGCGTCATCGGGGCGTCCGCGATGGTCGTCGACCAGCTCTTCTCCCGCGAATCGATCGGCCGCTGGCTCGAAGCCGGCGATCCGACCGCCGCGGCCGACCTGGACCTCGCGCGCGCCGGCTGACGCCCGAGCGACAGGCCTCAGCCGTATGTCGCTCACCGCGACATTGTCGCCCCCAGCGACGCCCTGGCGATGAACGAGCACCCGCCGATGGTCCAGGCTGCAGCTCCATGTCGTCTGGGGATCGATCCCGAACGGCTGTCCGGATCGTGTCGCTCACAGCGACGATGTCGCCCTCAGCGACGCTCTGCCGATCAAGCGCGTGCCGCCGGCGATCGATGGCGACCTCACAGCGTCGACGGAGCCACCAAGGTCGCGGTGCGCGACTAGGTACGGGGCACGGACGTGTTCACGACCCGGTCGGTGAAGTCGCCCGAGGACTCGTCCTTGAGGATCAGCTTGTGGCGCCCGTCAGGCAGGATCTCGCGCTTGATCACGGTCTGCCCCTCGAACGTCTCCGGCGTTGACGCGATCCGTGCTGTGGAGCCGCCGCGCCAATCCATGTCGACCGGCTCCCAGCGTCCGCTCTTCGCCGACCGGTAGCACGCGTCCATGACCGCGTTGACGACATAGCCGTCGTAGAACGTCTCGCGCGGCGACGATCCATCCTCCATCGCCCGGAACATGTCGCTGAACATGTCGACATAGCCGAGCTCGGACGCCTCGTCGCCGACCGGGAACAGCCAGCCGGCCGCGGACTCCGCCTTCTCGGCGACGTACCCGCCGCCGCCACCCGCGGTGAACATCTCGAACCCGGTCCGCAGGAAGTGGTTCAGCCAGATCGTGCCGTGCGTCCCGGCCACCTCGTCGCGCAGGTCCATCCCGCCGCGGAACGTCCAGCTCACCTCGAACTGTCCGATCGCGTCCGATTCGAACTTGATCAGGGCGATCGCGTTGTCTTCGTCGCTGATCGGATGGACCAGCGTGTCCGTGTGGCACATGACCTCGACCGGCCGGTTCCCCTTGCCGACGAAGTTGCGGATGATCTCGATGCAGTGGCAGCCGAGGTCGATGATCGCGCCACCGCCGGTCAGCCGGCCATCCCAGAACCACGCCGAGTGCGGGCCGGGATGCGTCTCGCGCGACCGGACCCACGTCACGTTCCCGACCGCCCCGCCCTCGACGGCTGCGATGGCCTTGAGGGTCTTGGGCGTGTAGACGAGGTCTTCCAGGTACCCCGCGAAGACCCCGGCCGACTCGACGGCCCCGAGCATCCGCTTCGCCTCTTCCGCGTTCCGGCCGAGCGGCTTGGTGCATAGCACGGCCTTGCCTGCCTGGGCGACCAATGTGACCGCCTCCTCGTGGAGGAAGTTCGGCAGCCCGACGATCACGACATCGGTGTCCGGGTGGTTCACCGCGGCCGCCATGTCGGTGGTCGATTCGGCGATCCCCCAGCGGTCCTTGAACGCGCTGGCGCGCTCGTCGCTCCGCGAGTACACGACCTGGACCCGGTCGCGGCTGCGCTGGCCGTGTAGCGTCATCGTGTAGAAGTCGCCGATCAGCCCGGTGCCGAGCAGCGAGATGCGGTGGCTCTCCACGGGTGCCTCCTTCAGATCGTCCGTCCGCGCACGAGGTCGCGCCCGGCGACCAGCGCGCGGAGCTTGGCGAGCGTCGCCCAGCGGGCGGTCTGGCTAAAACCGCAATCGGGGACGAGCGTCAGCCGCTCGGTTGGCACGCCGGCCGCGAGGACCGCGTCGATGCGCTCGGCGACATCCTCCGGCGTCTCGATGTAGTAGTTCTTCACGTCGACGACGCCGGCCGCCACGTCCCTTCCGGCCGTGGCGATCTCGCCGAGGATCTCGACTTCGGCCATCTCCCGATTGGCGAACTCGAGCACAAGCTCGTCGACGTTGAACCCGAGCATCGCCTCGAGCACCGGCCGGTAGGTGCGGCGCGCCAGCGGCCGCCCGAGGTAATTGCCGAAACACAGGTGCGCCCCGAGCCGGACCTTCCCGACGATCGGGGCGACCGCCGCGTTGAACAGCGCCGCGAAATCGGATGGGGCATCCGGATGGATGGCCGGCGACGGATCGTCGATCTGGATGTGGCGGGCACCCGCCTCGACGAGCCCCTCGAGCTCGGCGCGCAGGATCGGGACGAACGCCTCGGCCGCCGCGTCGCGTTCGCGGTACACCTCGCCCGGCCCCGTTCGAAGGCGGCCGGACAGGGTGTACGGCCCGGGCAACGTGACCTTGAGTGGTCGGGTGGCGCGTCCCGAGGCGTATCGGAACTCCTCGACCACGCCGAGCCCCTCGGGCGCCGTGATCGGCTCGAGCACCTCGAACCGGTGCTGCTGGTCATGCCCACCCGCCCCGAGGACCCGATCTGCGGGGAGAGCCCGGACACCGGTCACGTGCCGGTAGAACTCGGCGGTGAAGAAGCCCGCCCGCCTCATCTCGCCGTCGCTGACGAGGTCGATGCCGGCGTCGTCCTGATCGCGCAGCGCCAGGTCGACCGCGTCGTCCAACATCTCAGTGAGATCGACCGGCCCGAACTCGCCGCGCTCCGCGGCCGCGATCCCCGCCACGAACCACGACGGGCGCGCGTGCGACCCGACGACGCTGGTACGGAGCCCTTCGGTCATGCGGTCATCCCATCGAATCCCTGGTCTTCTGCTTCGATTCGGCGGTCGTGGACACGATCGACCAGCCGCCATCGACGGCCAGCGACTGCCCGGTCACGGCGCGCGATTCGTCCGACAGGAAGTAGATCGCAGCCTTGGCGACCTCGTCCGGATCGAGCATCGAGCCCGCGAGCGGCTGCTTCCGCGCCGCGTATCCAAGGATGTGGGGATCCGACGCGGCCCGGGCGGCCATCGGCGTCGCTGTCAGCGACGGGGCAACGAGGTTCACACGGATGCGATCCTCGATGTACGTCGCCGCCATCGTCGTCATCAGCGCGGTCAGGGCGCCCTTCGCGGCGGCGTAGGCGTGCGTGCCGAACAGTTCGGGGACCGGTGCATCCGTCGTGATGCTGCCGAGGAGCAGGATCGACCCACGCATCCCCGAGGCGTCCGGCGGCTGGTCGCGCATCGCGCGCACGACCCGGCTGCACACGAGGACCTGGGTGCGAAGGTTGAGCGCGGTGGTCGCCTCCCACGCGTCGCCTGTGACCGTGTGGATCGGCCCATCGCCGAAACGCCGGCCGCTCCCGCCGGCCACCGAGAACAGCCCGTCGATCCGCCCGAACCGCTCGAGGCTCGCCGTCACCGCGCGATCGACCGCGACCTCGTCGGTCAGGTCGGCCTCGGCCCATCCCGCGCTCGGGAGACGCTCCGCCAGCGTTCGTGCGTGCTCGGCGGTGCGTGACACGACGAACACTGACGCGCCTTCCGCGCCCGCGCGCTCAGCGGTCGCAGCGCCGATGCCCGTCGATCCGGTGATCAGCACGACTCGGCCAGCCAGGCGAGCCATCAGGGACTGACGGCCGCGATGAGCGCCCGTCGCGCGGCTGGGTCAGCGTTAGTCAACGCGCTGCCCACCCCGACCGCGACGCACCCGGCCCGCAGGAACGCGGCCGCGGAGGACGCGTCGACGCCGCCGGTCGCGATCACCTCGATGTCCGGGAACGGACCGCGCATCTCGCGCACGTGCGCCGGACCCAGGCTGGACGCCGGGAAGACCTTCACGAAGGTCGCGCCGCCTTGCCATGCTTGGTCGATCTCCGTCGGCGAGTACGCCCCGGGGATGATCGGCAGACCGAGCGCGATCGACTGCTCCACCAGGGCCAGATCCAGCGTCGGGCTCACCGCGAAGGCAGCACCGGCATCGACCGCGGCCCGGAGCGCATCGGCTGTCCGGATCGTGCCAGCCCCGACGGCGACGTCACCTCGGCCGCCCTCGTCGAGTCGCCGGCGCGCCGCAACGAGATCCTCCGCCGCGTTGGGCGAGTCGAAGGTCACCTCCATGACCAGGACGCCGTCGCCGACCAGGACATCCACCAGATCCAGCAGCCGGGTCTGCGGCTCGATCTGGCGCAGGATCGCGATCAGCCGGGCCGTCCGGATCAGGCCGGCGACGGGCGAGTCGCGAAGGGCATCCACCGCACGCGAGTCGGGCATGGCCAGCATCGTACGTCCCACGCTCGACTGCGGTGATCGCGCTAGGATCCCTGGCATCATGGAGACGGTCCCGATCGGTGCCTTCGATGCGGCCACGGGTGCGCGCGACGTGTTCCTCGACATCGAGCTGCAGCGTGGCTCGCTGCGGCGCAACCTGCGCATGGCGCTGCGCGAGGCGATCCAGCAGGGCCGCCTGGCGGCCGGCACGCGCCTGCCATCCTCACGCCGGCTCGCGTCCGATCTCCAGGTCTCGCGCGGGGTGGTCGCCGATACGTACGACCAGCTCGCGGCCGAGGGCTACCTAGCTGTCGCGCCACGACAGGCGCCGCTGGTGGTCGCGGTCGCCGCCCCCACTCCGCTGACCATCGAGGCGGAACGCCGGACCTGGCCCATCGACTTCGTCGCCACGACGCCGGACGTGGAGCTGTTCCCGCGCCGGGCGTGGCTGCGCGCCATGGAGCGCGCGATGCGTGCTGCGCCGAACGCCGCATTCGACTACGGCGACCATCGCGGGCGGCCGGAGCTTCGGCTTGCCCTGCGCGAGTACCTCGGCCGTGTCCGCGGGGTCCGGACCGAACCGGAACGGATCGTCGTCACCCAGGGCTTCACCCAGGCGCTGTTCCTTCTCTGCCGCGTGCTGCGCGCCAGCGGTGCCCGGACGCTGACGTTCGAGACGCCGTCCGCCCAGACGCCCTGGGCGACGGTGGCGAGCGCCGGTCTGTCACTCGAGGCGGCACCGGTCGACGACCACGGGCTGCGGACCGATCGGCTCGCCCGCTCGGCCGGCGACGCGGTGCTCGTCACGCCAGCCCATCAGTTCCCGACCGGCTCGGTCATGGCCGCCGATCGCCGCGCCGCGCTCGTCGCATGGGCGCGGCAGCGGGACCGTCTCATCATCGAGGACGACTACGACGCCGAATTCCGCTACGACCGGGTCGCCATCGGGGCCATCCAGGGTCTCGATCCAGAGCGCGTCGTCCACATCGGGACGACCTCAAAGACCCTCGCGCCGGGGATCCGCCTCGGCTGGATGAGCGTGCCGGTGGATCTCGTCGCCGAGGTGAAGGCAGAGAAGTCGGCGCTCGACTCCGGCTCGCCGGCGCTCGAGCAGCTCGCGTTCGCCGACATCCTCGCGAGCGGCGAGTACGACCGTCACGTCGCCCGCGCGCGGCAGGTCTATCGCCGTCGACGCGACGCGCTGGTCGCCGCGGTCGGGCGTCACTTGCCGGGGCTCCGGCTCGACGGTGCGGCGGCCGGACTCCACGTGCTCCTCCGACTGCCGGGCTCGGTCGATGACGTGGCGGTCGCGCGCGCGGCCGCCGAACGGGGCGTCAGGGTCGAGGCGCTCTCGCCGATGTCGCTCGTCGGCGCGCCCGACCGCGGGTTGGTTCTCGGCTACAGCCGCTTATCGGTCGAAGGGATGGACCCCGCGGTCGCTCTTCTCGCCGAGATCCTGCGGTCAGCTAGCGCCGTCTCGCGCCGAGGTCAAGCCTCGTCCGCGTAGTCCCACGCCCGGATGACCCCGGGCTCGACGCGGATGACGGCACCAGGCGCGTACGACGAGACCATCCGCTCGGCCGCCTCGGGACCGGAGTAGCGCAGCCCCGTCCGGCGCAGGGCGCCGTAGAAGTCGTCCGGCTCTGTCGACACGGTCGCCTCACCGCGCAGCTCGAAGCCCTTGTACGGCCAATCGTGGTTCGAGACGACGACAGTCACCCGCGGGTCCCGCTTGACATGCCCGACCTTGCCGCCCTCGGGTGTCGGCACCCAGATGTTGATGCCGCCGTCATGCCACTCGAACCAGACCGGCGACAGCATGATCGAGTCGTCCTTGCGGCGCGTGGCGAGGACCGCGATCAGCGGCTCGTCGAGCAGGCCGTCGAGGTCATCGAGACCGATGTCGGTGCGCATCGTCAGACGATCCTCCGACTGTCAGCAACGACCGGCGCCGGCCCGGGTGGCGGCGCGACCGACGGGCGCCGGCCCGCCGTCATGTTGACCAGGGCGATCCCGCCCACGATCAGTGCCAGGCCCGTGAGCAGGCGGGCATCGACCGGTTCGCGAAGGAAGATCGCCCCGAGCGCGACGCCGAAGACCGGCAGCAGGTAGGCAACGAGCGAGGTCCCGGCGGCGCCGCGTCGGGCGAGCAGGCGGAAGAAGATGAGATACGCCAGCCCCGACCCGAGGAACCCGAGCCACAGCACCGCAAACAGAGCCTGCGGCTCGACGTGGAGCGTCCATGGCCGATCGACCGCGAGTGCGATGGCGCCGACGATCGCGAGGGCGAACGCGACCTGGAACAGCGCCGGGATCATCGGGCGCAGGCCGCGGACATGGCGGCGCGCATAGACCGCACCGCACGCATACGACACGGTCGAACCGACGAGCGCCAGCGCGCCGGCGAGATCGCTCCCGGCGGTCGCCGCGGGGTCGAAGCCCACCAGCACTGCCAAACCGGCGAACCCGACGAGGACACCCGCGATCCGACCCGGGCTGAGCGGCTCGTCACGCAGCGCGAGGGCGGCGATCGGGATGACGAGGATCGGCACGGCGCCGTTGATGACCGAAGCGAGCGTCGAGTCGACCCGCTGCTCGGCCCAGGTGATCAGCGTGAATGGGATCACGATGTTCACCACGGCCATGACGAGCAGGTGGCGGTACGTGGTCCGGTCGCGCGGCAGATGCTCCCGAGCGGCGGCCACGACCGCGGCCAGCAACGCGAAGCCGAGGAGGAGTCGGAGCGCGACCAACGTGAACGCCGGCAGGCCGGCATCCACGCCGATCTTGATGAACATGTAACTGCTGCCCCACAGGAAGCCGAGGACGACGAACAGCAGCCAGTCGACACGGGAGCCGGCGGTGGTCATGGCGACATCGTCACGTACCGGTGGCCCCATGGCTAGGTCCACGCCGGCCCGACGCGATGGGGCCAGTATCTCCCGTTGACGGGCAATCCTCCGGCGTCTATGCTCCGGGTATCCCGACCGGTCCGCGCTGCGGCAGCGATTCCGCGCGCACACCCGCTCGGCCCCCCTTAGCGATCCGGACCCAGGCCGATCGGCCCGTCGAGTCCGTCCCGCCTCTTCACACCCAGGTGACCCCGCCAGATGCCCGCCCCAGGCCCAGACCAGCGTTCCCGTAACCGCCGCCCACGTCGACGCGGCCCATCCTCCTCGTTCCGCGCTCCTGTCAGCGAGTTCGAAGAGCAGCAAGAGCTCGAGGCCGCGCGTGAGCGCAACGACCTCGACGTCAGCGACCTGCGCGAGATGAGCGTCCCCGAGCTCCGCCAGGTCGGTCGCGACCTCGAGCTCGTGACGGCCGCAGGCGACCGCAAGGACGACCTCGTCGACCAGATCCTGCAGCGCCAGACCGAGCGAGCCGGCCACGCCTACGCGACCGGTATCCTCGACATCGTCGACGAAGGGTTCGGTTTCATGCGCCGCCACGGCCTCCTGCCCAGCCCGGAGGACGTCTACGTCAGCTCTAGCCAGGTGCGTAGGTTCGGCCTGCGCATCGGCGACCGGATCTCCGGTGCTGTCCGCGCGCCACGGGAAGCCGAGAAGTACTGGGGCATGCTCCGGGTCGACGCGGTCAACGGCGTCGACACCGACACTGCCCGCCGCCGGCCGATCTTCAACGACCTCACACCGGTCCATCCCGACGAGCTCATCAACCTCGAGACCGACCCGAAGAACCTCAGTCAGCGCCTGATCAACCTCGTCAATCCGCTCGGCAAGGGTCAGCGCGCCCTGATCGTGAGCCCGCCGAAGGCCGGCAAGACGATGCTCCTCAAGCAGATCGCCAACGGCGTCAGCGCCAACTACCCCGAGATGCTCCTGATGGTCGCGCTGATCGGCGAGCGCCCCGAGGAAGTCACCGACATGCGCCGGAGCGTCAAGGGCGAGGTCATAAGCTCGACGTTCGACGAGCCGACCGAAAACCACACCCACGTCGCGGAGATGGCGCTCGAGATCGCCAAGCGCCAGGTCGAGACCGGGCGCGACGTCGTCATCCTGCTCGACTCGATCACGCGGCTGGCTCGGGCATACAACCTTGCGCTTCCGCCGAGCGGACGGACGCTGTCCGGCGGCATCGACCCGATCGCCCTCTATCCGCCGAAGCGATTCTTCGGAGCGGCACGCAACATCGAGGAAGGCGGCTCCCTCACGATCATCGGGACGTGCCTGATCGACACCGGCTCACGCATGGACGACGTGATCTACGAGGAGTTCAAAGGCACCGGCAACTCCGAGCTGATCCTCGACCGGAAGCTCGCCGAGAAGCGGATCTACCCCTCGATCGATGTCCAGCGCTCCGGCACGCGCCGCGAGGAGCTGCTGCTCGAGGAAGGCACGCTCAAGATGGTCTGGACGATGCGCCGCATGCTGTCGGCGGTCGGCACGAACGAGGGCATCGAGATCCTCCTCAACCGCCTCTCGAAGACGCAATCGAACGCGGAATTCCTCGCGTCGCTGACCAAGAATCTGGACGCCTGACGCCTCAGCCTGACGCTCAGAAGTGATGCGTTCACGCCACGGAAACCCCTCGTTCACGGGCAACAGGTTTGCCACGCCCGTTCCGTGCGTGGTACGTTTCGCGGCGATGTCGTAAGTCCGGCGTGATGTCGGACGCGGCCGCGAAGAGAGACCCCCAGCCTCGATACCGCGACCCCGGACGGGCCTCGACTACCCCCAACTAGCGCCCACCACCCCCAAAAACCTGCGCACCGGGCTCGTCCTCACGTCAGGAGACCGTATTGCTCAATGCGTCGGTCGGCGTCCAGCGCGTCCTTGGCCGCGTGCGCCGCACCTCGATCGACTCGATCACCGAGATGACGATCATTAGTCGACCCCGTGTGTCGGCGCGCGCCTCACGATCGCGATACGGGTACATGGCGACATCCGCCCACGTCTTCCCGGCCCCCCGCCGACGACGGCGGGCCTTCGTCTTGCCGTCGTTCTCCATCCATCTACCGTCCATTCGATCGGTTCGGTCGTTGACGCGTGCGTTCCCGCGCATGGCCCGGCTCGCGTTCGTCGGTCTCGGTCATGAGCGCGTGGTCGCCATCGCGGCCGCCGGCATCCTGCTGTCCGCCTCGTTCCTCAGCGTCGCTCCGGGCGGGCCGTCCGGTGACACGGGCGGTCCATCGGGCGACGGCAAGGCGCCACGCCTGGCGATCGCCGGATCGGGTGACGGCGATGACGTCGGCACCGTGGAGGAGGATTACGTCACCCAGAGCGAGGGCCAGGGTGAGGGCGGGGCCGACGGAACCGTCGCGCACCCGGACCTCGAGCCCACGGAGATCGGCAGCCCCGCGACCTACGACCTCGACCCGGTCAATCGAGCCGGTATCGCGGTCGCCCTGGCGGACAGGGAGGCCACCGTCGCGGGGCCGTTCCTCGACGACGGCACGCTGCTCAAGCCGGTCGCGGTGGACACGTCGGTGCCGGACGGCAGCGCCCTCATGAAGACATACCGCGTGAAGTCGGGCGACACGCTGGCCAAGATCGCCGGCCGTTTCGACGTCACGACGATGACCCTGTGGTGGGCGAACGACCTCAAGGCGAAGGATCGCCTCGTCGTCGGCCAGCACCTGCGGATCCCGCCCGTGAGCGGTCTAGTGATCGAGGTCACCCCGCTCGACACCCTGCCTGCCCTATCCGCGCAGTACGACGTCCCCGAGCAGGAGATCCTGGCCACGAACGGCCTCGATGATCGCAACCTCGTTGTCGGTCAGGTCCTGATGCTGCCGGGTGCGCTCGGCAAGGGCATCTCCGTACCGAAGCCGCCGAAGAGGACCGTGTCGTCACCGGTCAAGCCGCGCAACACCGGGACGAGACCGTCCGTCCGCCCGCCGCGGACCTACAGCGGCGGCAACATGTCGTGGCCGACCTCCAGTCGGCACATCAGCCAGTACTTCCACTACGGCCACTACGGCATCGACATCGACGGCTCGACTGGTGATCCGATCTTCGCCAGCGCGTCCGGCACCGTGATCTTCGCCGGCTGGAAGAACAACGGCGGTGGCTACCAGGTCTGGATCGCCCACGGCTCCGGGCTGTACACGACGTACAACCACATGTCGAGCGTGTCGGTCGGGCGTGGTCAGAGCGTCGGGCGCGGACACCGTGTCGGGCGCATGGGATCGACCGGGTTCGCCACCGGCTCGCACCTCCACTTCGAGGTGTGGAAGGGCCGGATCTGGGACGGCGGCCACCGGGTCAACCCGCTCGCCTACCTCTAACCGGACCTCGTCCAGTCCGCGGCCCGCGGCCACCGTGCGAACGGGTCGGCGCAGTGGCCCGTGCGAGAATGGCCGCGATGTTCCTCGACCGCGTGAAGATCTGGGTCCGCGCCGGCGATGGTGGCGACGGGGCCGCGACCTTCCGCAAGGAGGCCCACGTGCCGCGCGGTGGACCCGATGGCGGTGACGGTGGTCGAGGCGGGTCGGTGCACCTCCGTGTCGATCCCGGACAGACGACGCTCCGCGACTTCCAGTACCGCCACCATTTCAAGGCGACCCCGGGTGGGCGCGGCACACGGGCCAGGCGGCACGGCAAGGCCGGCGACGACCTGATCCTCGATGTCCCACCCGGCACCGCCGTGCTAGAGGATGAGTCTGGCGCGCTCCTCGCCGATCTCGTTGCGACCGGCCAGCAGGCGATCGTGGCCCGCGGTGGCCGCGGCGGTCTCGGCAACACGCATTTCAAGACCTCGACCCACCAGGCACCACGTCACGCGCAGAAGGGCGAACCCGGCGAGGAACACTGGCTGCGTCTCGAGCTGCGGCTCATCGCCGACGTTGGGCTGGTCGGCCTGCCGAACGCGGGCAAGTCCACGATCCTCGCGGCCTTGACCGCCGCGCAACCGAAGATCGCCGACTACCCGTTCACGACGCTGGAGCCCAACCTCGGCGTCATGGACCTCGGCGACGAGGACGAGCGACGGCCCACGATCGCCGACGTTCCTGGCCTCATCGAAGGTGCGTCGGGCGGGGCCGGCCTCGGTCACGCGTTCCTCCGCCATATCGAGCGGACTCGCGTCCTGGTCCACGTCGTCGATGGGTCGTCTCGTGATCCCGAGTGGGACTACGACGTCATCCGCGAGGAGCTGTGGGCACACGACCCGGCGCTCCTCGAGAAGCCGATGCTCGTGGCGTTCAACAAGCTCGACCTCCCAGCTGCGCAGGAGGCATGGCCGGCATTCGAACGCGCGCGTCGCGCCGAGCGTCAGGAGACGATCGCCATCGCCGCGGCCACCGGGGAGGGGCTCGACACGTTCCGTGCCCGCGTCGCCGACCTGCTGCCCTCCGCGGAGGAGCTCGAGGCGCCACCCGAGCCGTCGGGTGTCGTCATCCACCGCATCGAGGCCATGACCAACGGCTTCGTCGTCGAGCGCGACGCCGACGGTGCCTACCGGGTGCGCGGCAAGCGCATCGAACGGATCGCGGCGCAGACCAACTTCGACGTCGAGGAATCGGCCGAACGCTTCCAGCGCGATCTCGCGAAGCTCGGGATCGACACCGAGTTGCGGCGCGCCGGCGTGACGACGGGCGACCTGGTCCGGATCGGCGGCGCCGAGCTCGAATGGGAGCGGCAGCCGTGGGAGGACACGTGACCGACGGCCTCCGTGGCGCGATCGGCGTCTTCGGCGGCACGTTCGACCCGATCCACGTCGCCCATCTCGCGATCGCCGAGGCCGCCCGGGACACATTCGGTCTGCGGAGCGTCCTGTTCATCCCAGCGGCCGAGCCGCCGCACAAACCCGGCCAACAGATCACCCCGATCGAGCACCGCCTTGCGATGGTCGAGCTGGCCCTCGTCGGTAACGCGGGGTTCAAGGTCAGCCGGATCGAGGTCGATCGACCCGGCCCGTCGTACACGGTCGAGACGCTAGAGGCGCTGCGGGCCGTCGACGTCAACGATCGGCTTGCGTTGATCCTGTCGGCCGAGTCATTCGCCGATCTGCCGACGTGGCACCAACCGGAGCGGATCGTCCAGCTCGCCAGCGTGATCGTGGCACCGCGCGACGGATACCTCGCCGTGGATGAGGCATTCGTGGGGCGAAACGTGTCGCTGGCAGGCGCCGAGGCGGTCTTCCTCGACGGCCCGCGGATCCGCCTGTCGGCATCGGAGATCCGCGAACGCGCCGCCGCTGGGCGTTCCGTCCGCTATCT
This sequence comes from Candidatus Limnocylindrales bacterium, assembly GCA_035717785.1. GTDB lineage: Bacteria > Chloroflexota > Limnocylindria > Limnocylindrales > CSP1-4 > SPCO01. The sequence goes on along the minus strand of DASTIG010000211.1, from coordinate 6,444 downwards.
CGTCCCGGATGCGGTCGCGGCATATATCAGCGACCATTCCCTCTACCAAGACTCACGGAGGACCGATCGATCGTGACCGACCCCGCGCTCCCGAACGCCGTGGCGCCCAGCGCCGACGGTCTGCCGCGACGCGCCACCCCATCGCCAACAACCGACGAGCGAGCCGCCCTCGACCTCGCCCGACGCGTCGTCGAGCTCGCCGAGGACAAGAAGGCGGCCGACATGGTCGTGCTGGAGCTCGCGCCGCTGACGACCCTCGCGGACTACTTCGTGATCTGCTCGGGTGGATCGGAACGCCAGTTGGATGCGATCGCGGACGGCATCGTCGGGGGGCTGCGCGACGAGAAGGTGCGACCGATCGGGCGCGAGGGGACCGCCGCGTCCCACTGGGTGTTACTCGATTTCGGGTCGGTGATCGTCCACATCTTCACGCCGCCCGAGCGCGACTACTACGGCCTCGAGAAGCACTGGTCGGAAGCCAAGACGATCCTGCGAGTTCAGTAGCGCGCCCTTTAGGTCGCCCCCGTGGGCCTCCTTGTCGCAGCGCTAGCCAGTAACCCGTACTGATGGGTGGGGTACCGTCGGGTCATGATGGGCGCGTGAACGCGCGTGCAGCATCCGCCCATGTCCAATTCGCGCGATCGCTGCCCAGCCTGCGGTCACCGGCTCATCACGACCCGGTTCGACACGACGTTCCGGTTGCCCGACCGGAGCGAGCGGCTGTGCTTCGGCATCCCGGGTGGGCTCTGCGAGGACTGCTCGCAGCTCTACATCGATCCTGATCTGATCGAGTTGCTCGACCTCGCCGAAGGCCGTTGCGTCTTCGCGATCGAGAGCGACCTCGTCGTCCAGGAACAGGCCTGGTCGTCCGCCGACTGACGGTCTGAGGCGCGAACCGGTCCCGGGGTCAGCCGGGACCGCCGCGCCAACCGATCTCGCCTGTGTGCTGGCGAACCCACAGCAGAAACGCCAATCGGCGCTGCGCCACATCGGTCTCGAAGCCGGGCGCACCCTTCACCATGGCGTCGAGCTCGACCAGGCCGCTCAGGGCGGCCGTCAGCTCATCCGCCGTCCATTGGCGGGCCTGGGCGGCGAGCGTCTTCGCCCGGTATTCGCTCGCGATGCCCATCGCGCGGGCCGCGTCCGGCAGCTTCGCGCCCGACGCGACCCGATCGCCGAGCTCCAGCAGCTCCACGACGCGCCGATGGAGGACCGCCAGCAGGACGGGTTCCGGGGTCGATTCGAGCAGGCGCTCGAGTGCGGTCGCGGCCATATCGACCCGTCGCTCGCCGACGGCATCGGTGAGGGCCCAGACCGAGGTCGGCGTCGTCTCTGCCACGAGCGCTCTCACGTCCTCGGCGGTCACCGGACCCTCGTCGATGGCGTGACGGAGCGCCAGCTTGTCGAGCTCGCCCGACGCGATCCGGCTGATGAAGCGCCGATCCACATCGCCTTCGGTCACTCGCGCGCCGAGTCGATCGGCCAGCTCCCGCGCCGCTCCGGTGGCCAGCACCAGCCCCCGATCGCGCGACTCGTCCGTGATCCAGGCGGCCAGCGCCGTCGGTCGCGGGGCCATCGCGTCGCGGATCGAGCCGCCGGCGGCCTTGACGGCATCGGACAGGCGGCGGGGCCCGGGGCCCTTGGCGTTCGACTTCGCGGCCTCGACGAACACGAGCGCATGACCGGGCGCCATCAGGCCGATCGCCTCGATGACTTGGTCGCGCGTGTCGTTGCGCCGGACGAGTGCGCCGGGGTTCGCGACGACAGCCATCGTGCCACCACCGAACATCGACGGCGTCGCGAGGCGCTCGTACAGCTGGGCAGCATCGGTCGCGGCGGTCATCAGGTCGGCGTGCAGGTCCCAGCGTTCCAAGGGTGAGCCGAGCTGCTTGCTGAGCGCCGCAGCGAAGCGGCCCACCAAACGCTGGGCGAGCAGCTCGTCGTCGCCCCACACGTAGAGCAGCGGCGCGATCACGCCGCCGCTGGCTCAGCGCCGCGCGGCTCGACCGGCACGCTCCGGGAGACGATCGCCCAGCGCGACGGCCGGCGGGGGGAGGGCAGGGCAGCGATCTGGGAGGGGCCTGGGATCGTCATCCGGCCGATGGTACCCGAGGGTCTGCCTCGCCTCATCGACACGCGCCGGGATCGGGCGCGGCCTCTCCACGACGAACGGCTGTGGCGGCACATCGCACAGGAATTTCGCGGTCACGGAGGCTTGCGGAACGGGCGCCGCCGCCACCGATCGACGCGGCGCGGTCTTCACGGTCATCCCGGACGCGTCGAACGTCACGGTGACAGACCCGTCCTGATCCGTCCGGTAGACGCGGGCTCCCGCGACTGCCAGGCGCTCGAGCGTAGCTCGAGCCGGATGCCCGTACGGGTTACCGGCTCCGGCCGAGGCGATCGCGACGCGCGGCCGAACGGCCGACACGAACTCCTCTGTCGTCGCCGTTCGGCTCCCGTGGTGGGCGACCTTCAACAGGTCGAGCCTCGGCAACCCGCCAGTGAGCAACGTCGGATCGATCTCTTCCTCGACGTCGCCCGCCAGCAGGAACCGGCGATCGCCGACGCTGCCGAGCAGCACGACCGACACGTTGTTGATCCCGGTCCCCGTGTCGGTCGATTCGGCCGGGACCTGCCCGCGGATAGGCCACAGGACGCTGAGCCCGATCTCATCGACCGACAGTCGATCGCCCGCCGCGATCGAGGCGTGTAACGCCCGGCCCGGTCGCCCGATGCGTTCGAGCCATGCCGCGTAGCCCGGACCGGGTCCGCGCATGCCCGGCTCGAGGACGCGTCTGACCCGGTACCGATCGAGAAGCAGCGCCAGACCCGCGACATGATCCTCGTGGGGGTGACTGAGCACGACGACGTCGATGCGCCTGTCCCAAGGCGGGATCCGACGATCGAGCTCGACGAGCAGGCGGTCGGGATCAGGCCCGCCGTCGACCAGCAGCCGGCCTCCCTGCGAGCCTTCGACGAGGATCGCGTCACCCTGCCCGACATCGAGCACGGTCACGCGCGCCACGCCCGCGGGGCGGGTGATGGCGACGGCGCCCGCGACGGCGACGGCCACGATAAGACTGGCCGAGGCGAGGCGCAACGGAATCGGGCGTGGGCTCGCCGCTGTCGGTCGCGAGCGGTCGAAATCTGCTGTGACGTCCACCCGCGGCCGCCGGCGACCCCGCCAACGTCGCACGGCCATCACCGCGGCCGCGACCAACGCGCTCCCGAACCCCAGCACCGCGCCCGTCGCCGGTTCGAACGAGACGCTGGCCAAGGGGACCCCGGCCGCGACGTCGACGATGCCGATGATCGCCCGCAGCGCGACCCAGCCCGGCGCAGCTAGCACCATGCCGATCCCCTCAGGCGCCCCGACGGCGACCAGCGCTCCTCCCAGCAGGGCTACAAGACCCGCCGCCATCGCCGGCGCGACGAGCGGGACGACCAGCAGGTTGACCGCCGGCGCGATGACCGCCAGTCGCCCGAACGACACCAGCACGATCGGCAACGTCGCCGCCTGGGCCGCGAGCGAGACGCCGAGGCTCTCCGACAACCAACGCGGCAGACGCCCCCGGGTCCATCGGTCGAGGCGTTCGGTAAGTGGCGTCGCCCAGGCGATGAGGCCGCCGGTCGCCAGCGTCGAGAGCTGGAAGCCGGCGTCGCCGATGAGCCCGGGGTCGACCAGGAGCAGGAGCGCGACAGCCCAGCCGAGGGCCGCGGCCGCCCTCCCGGCACGACCCGTCTCGCGTGCGAACAGGATGACGCCGGCCATCGCGCCGGCGCGCAGCACCGACGGAGACGCTCCGGCGAACACGATGTACGCGACGATGGCGGCGGCGGTGACGACTGTCCGCCGGCGCCGACCGAGACGTCCGGCAAAGGCCCCGATGGCGGCCGCGACGATCGCGACATTCCAGCCCGAGATCGCGACGATGTGACTGACGCCGGCGGTCGTGAACGTCGCCGCGACGCCCCGATCCACCCGATCGCGCAGCCCGATGAGGATGCCCGCGGCGAGACCCGCTTCCGGTTCCGGGAGCACGCGAGTCAGCAACTCACCCGCGTCGCGCCGGAGTCCTTCCAGCCGAGTACGGGGATCCGTGGGCCGCTGCCGGACCTCGAGAGTCCGCGCATCGAGCGTTCCCCAGGCGCCGATCCGGTCCAGGTAGGCGCCGTATGGGCTGTCGGGTCGTTCGCGTGCGCGACCGGTGATGACGAGCCGGTCGCCAGGCTCGACAGGCGGATAGCGCGGCAGGGTGCCGGCGACCCGGAAGCCCGTGTCGCCACCACCGACTGTCCTGAGCGTCGCGACCTGATGACCCTCGCGTGGGGCTCCGACCGTCTCGACGACCATCGCCCACGGCCCGGATCCGGTCGGCATGCCTGTGAGCTCGGTGGACTCTGGTCCAAAGACGCCTCGGAAGAGGATCACGAGTGCACCGGCGACCAGTGCAAGCCAGCGCGCACGTGGGCCGCTCTTGATCCAGGCGCAGGCGATCAGCGCCGCCGCCATCCCGACCAGCACAGCCGCGATCGCACGGACGTCGTCTAGCGAGACGGCGAGGGCGCCCGCCACCGCCCCGATGGCGAGCCAGCCGCTGCGCGGCATCTCAGCCGACCGAGACGAGGTCGCGCAGCTTCTCGAATGTCTTCTCCCCGACGATGCCGCGCGTTCGGAGGTCCTCGACGGCCGCGAACGGTGCCTCCTCGCGTGCCCCGATGATCTTCTCGGCGGTCGCTGGTCCGACGCCCGGCAATGCCTCGAGTTCGCTCTGCGTCGCGCGGTTCAGGTCGACGAGCGCGCCTCCCGCCCCGCCCGGTCCGGGACTGCCGGATGGGCCTCCCTCGTTGACGTCGTCGCGTGATGGGACGCGCAGGTGATCGCCGTCACGCAGGGGCGCGGCGAGGTTGAGCTCATGCTCCGCTCTCGCGGTGTCGACGCGCGGCCCGTAGCCGCCGGCGAGCTGCACGAGGTCGCCGACCCGCGATCCGGCTGGCAATCGGTAGACACCAGGCGCCGGGACGGCACCAACGATCTCGACGACAAGCTCCGACCCGACGACCGCGCCCGCCGTCGAGGACGGACCTGCTTGACCATCGATGGACAGGGGTCTGCCGCCCTCGATCGTGACGGTCCCCTCCCCGCCGCCCACCGCGAGGATGAACGCCGCGATCGCACACGCGACCGCGGCTCCACCCATCGCGATCGCCTTGACGATCGTCGCGGTGCTTATAGCGGGAGTCGAGCGCTCCGGCGCCGATGCAGCGTTGGGAGCGTCAGGTGGTGCGGCGTCGAGCACACGCCAGGGCGGGGTCGCGGTCGGATCCATGGTCGCGCTCCGCGGCGGGCGGCCCGACGAGACGCCGGACAGCCCGACGCCCCGCGATGTCGGGGGCACTTCCGACGCGGCGGGGCGTCTCCCGAGACCCTAGCGGGGACCGCTTATCTCGCGATTAGCTGCGACTTCGCGAGGATTGTGTGGAGGCGAATCTCCGCCGCCGGCGTCGCCGGCCGCGGAGGGATGGAACTGACTGGCCGGCGGCCGGTGTCGACTACGGGCCGATCTGCGTGGACGCGATGACGGCCTCGAGCTCAGCCAGGTCGCTCGCCGAAGCCTCGGGCCCGGTGACACCGGTGAAGGTCACGAGCCCACCGTCGATCCCGAGGAGATGAACGAGGCCCCGCGCTCCCGGGACTCGGGTTCGTCGGCCTCGACGTGAGTGACCGACAAGGGCATCGGCAGAGTCGAACTCTGGTCTGCGTGTTGCCCTCACGCGTCCACGCTCATTCCCTGAGGCTGAATGGCGGGTATCGGTCGGTGACCAGCAGGAACGCGTAGGCGGCTACTCGTAGACCCCAGCGGCCAACCCCCACCACGAAGTCGAAGAGTGATCGCGGGTAGCGTCCAGTGAAGAGGATGGCGAACCAGGCGATGACAACCGCCACGAGCGCGGCGAGCAAGAGCACGACGAGCACGAGGTAGTGCGGGATCGCCAGCAGCCATTTCACCAGCGGCAACCAGCGATTGAGGTCTCGCTCGACGTCGGGGTAGTCGATCTCCAGGTGCACCGACTGCTCGTCGACGGTCGACGGGTAGCGATCCGTGAGCAAGGCGAAGTAGGCACCGATTCGCGCCCCGAAGCGCGTCAGCTCTCGGGCGAATTCGAACCACCAGCGCGGGTACCGCACCCGGAGCGCGATCATCAGCAAGGTGGCGAGCCACAGCCCGCCGGAGATCCCCCCGCCGGTGCTGACCACCTGGTCGCCGGTCTCGGTTACGACGGTCTCGTTCCCGGTCGCGGTGAGCAGGCTGTAAATGACGGCGATCGGGATGATCCAGATCAGCCGGAACAATGTGGTCAGCCGGTCCAGCTGTTCTGGGTAGTCGACCTTCAGTCGCGCGGCGTATGGCTCGGGCGCAGTGACCATGGTGTGCCTTC
>DASTIG010000210.1:0-3292 GCA_035717785.1 Candidatus Limnocylindrales bacterium | reverse complement strand
GCCGCGCTCGACGCCGATCCGAAGGCGCGCGCGACGTTCGATGGCCTGTCCTACAGCAACAAGCGCCGGCTCACGCTGGCCATCGATGACGCCAGGACCGACGAGACGCGAACCCGCCGCATCGACAAGTTCGTGAGCCAGCTCCACGAAGGCCGGGTCTGATCCCGCAGAGTCTGAGCTCGCGTCGACGGTCGTTGGGGCGCTATCCACGCCTTCCCCGGAGCGACGAACGGTCCGTTCAACGCCCTATGCCGCGAGTTCGGGTTCGCGCTCGTGGGTGAGAAGGTCGGTCGACTACGGGGGCCGTAACCTCCGATGCAATCATTGGATCCTGAGACCGTCGGCAGCCGAAGGAACGAGGAGGTCATAGACGTTGGCGAATGACGAATCGGCATCCGCGCAGATAGACGCGATCCTCGCCGGCCTGCCCGACGACCAGCGCGCCGCGCTGCAATCGCTGCGGGAGACCATCGCGGCCGCGGCACCGGAAGCGGTCGAGGCGATCAGCTACGGGCTCCCGGCGTTCAGGTACCGCGGCCGACCCCTTGTCTCCTTCGGGGCCGCGAAGGCGCATGTCGCGTTCTACGTCATGAGCCCCGCTGCCATGGAGGCCCACAAGTCCCTCCTCGCGGGCTATGACACGACGAAGGGCGCCGTCCGTTTCCAACCCGACAGGCCCCTGCCAAAGGAGCTGGTCGCGACCGTGGTCAAGACGCGCATGGCCGAGACGGACGCCGCCGCAAAGAAGCGCTGAGGTCGCCTCGGATGCAGGACCGGCTCATCCGTGGCATCGTTGCGTGTGCAACGAGATAGCCAGCCGAGGACGCACCATGCCGGACGACAACCCCTTCGAGGATCAGCTCATCGCCGAGATGCGGTCGAATGACGGCAAGGTCGTCAGCGGCCCGCTCGCCGGACATCCGCTCCTGATCATGACCAGCAAAGGGTCGAAGACCGGACAGCCGCGCCGCGCGATCCTTACCTACCACCGTGACGGCGACGACTACATCGTCGCTGGGACCGCGGGAGGATCGAGGACCGACCCAGCCTGGATGCACAACCTGGAGGTCGACCCCCACGTGACCATCGAGGCGGGCAATCAGCGCCTCGACGCCACGGCGACGATCGTGGGGCGGGAAGAGCATGACCTCCTCTGGGACGACCACGTCAAGGCCTTGCCGTGGTTCGCCGATTACCCGGCCCAGACGGGGCGCGTTATTCCCGTCGTGCGCCTGACGCCGACAAGGGCGGCTTGATCCGACCCACCGTGCGCACGATCTCTCACGGAGGGGTTGACAGACGGCCTTCATAACCATATTGTTATGAATGTCATGAACGACCTCGACGCAGTCTTCGGCGCCCTCGCCGACCCCACTCGACGGGCGATCCTCGCCCGGCTCGCTGACGGGGACGCGAACGTCTTGGAGCTGACGGCCCCGTTCAAGGTCTCCCAACCGGCCATCTCGCGGCACCTTAAGGTGCTCGAGTCGGCCGGTCTGATCTCGCGTACCCGCAGGGCCACCGCACGGCTCAGCCATCTGGAGGCGGATCCCCTCCGGCAGGCGACCGAGTGGCTCGTCGGCTATCGCGAGTACTGGGAAGAGAGCCACGACCGCCTGGACGCGCTGCTCGCAGCACTCCAGGTCACCAACAACGAAAGGAACCCGTGATGGCGAAGACGCAGATCGATGCCCCGGCAGGCGTCCCCTTCATCGACATGAGCCGCGAGTTCGACGCTCCGCGCGACCTCGTGTTCAAGGCCTACACCGATCCCGAGCTGCTCGTCCAGTGGCTCGGCCCCCGCAAGTACAAGATGACCGTCGAGAGTTGGGACGTCCGCGACGGTGGCAGGTGGCGGTACGTCAACAGCGACGACGACGGGAATGCATGGGGCTTCCATGGCGTGTTCCACGGCGATCAGACGCCTGACGGCATGCTCCAGACCTTCGAGTTCGAGGGTTCGCCTGGGAACGTGTCCCTCGAGTCGCTGGTCTTCGAGGACGAGGACGGCAAGACGATCATCCGGAACCACTCGGTCTATCAATCGGTCCAGGCTCGCGACGCGATGATCGAGAGCGGCATGGAAGGCGGCGTGAACGAGGGCTTCGACCGACTCGACGAGTTGATCTCGAAGCTCCGCGAGCCGGCGGCTCGCTGATGGACTTCAAGCTGGAGCTCGTGCCGATCCCGGTCGCGGATGTCGACCGGGCGAAGGCCTTCTACAGTGAGAAGGTCGGCTTCAACATCGACGTCGATCACCAGCCGAGCGAGGAGTTCCGGATCGTGCAGCTGACGCCGCCGGGCTCGGGCTGCTCGATCATGGTCGGGAAGGGGGCGATCAAGACGGCCCCCGGCTCCGTCCAGGGACTGCAGCTCGTGGTCGATGACATCGAGGCCGCGCATGCCGAGCTGGCTGGCCGCGGTCTGGACATCAGCCCGATCCGCCATTTCGACAACGGCACCTGGGTCGACGGGAAGGGTGGGCGCTGGAACTCGTTCGCCTTCTTCGACGATCCGGACGGCAACGGCTGGGCGCTCCAGGAGCGACCCGCCGACTGACATGGTTCCCGGATCGCACAGCGCACACGACTTCCTCGGGCGACTGGAGACTCTCCGGTCGCCCGAGGAGCTGCAAAAATACAAGCGCTACTTCAAGACCGGGCCCGGTGAATATGGCGAAGGCGATGTGTTCATGGGTGTCCGCATGGGCCAGGTCTTCGCGCTCGCCAAGGAGTTCGCGGACATGGACCTTGCGGGCATCGAGACGCTCCTCGACGAACCCTTCCACGAGCCGCGCGCAGGCGCCGTGCGCATCATGGCGACACAGGCCCGCGGCAAGCGCACCCCGGACACGCAGCGGCGGGCGCTGTACGAGCTCTATATCCGGCGCCACGACCGGATCAACGACTGGGACCTCGTCGACCTCGGCGCCTGGGACGTGGTCGGTCGATGGCTCGTCGACAAGCCCCGCGACGTGCTCGATGAGCTAGCACGTTCATCCAACATGTGGGAGCGCCGCACCGCGATCCTTGCGACGATGGCGTTCATCCGCGTCGGCGAGCTCGACGACACGTTCCGGATCGCGGAGGTCCTGCTCAAGGACGACCAGGACCTGATCCACAAGGCCGTCGGCTGGGCGCTGCGAGCGGCCGGCGACAGCGACCGTGCTCGACTGCGAGCATTCCTCGATCGCCACGCGACGACGATGCCTCGGACCGCGCTTCGGTATGCCCTCGAGCATTTCGACGATCAAGAGCGAGCCCACTACATGGGCCTGAGGAAGGTGGCGACA
>DASTIG010000209.1:0-17831 GCA_035717785.1 Candidatus Limnocylindrales bacterium | reverse complement strand
GTCAGGCACCACGACTGATCCATGGTCCGATGCTGGATCGCCGCCACGATGTCGAAGACCCCGTCGACCAGGGCCCATGCCCCGAACAGCAGGACCAAGGCCGCGATCGTCACTGGTGGCGAGATGAACGCGATGACCCCGAAGAGGATGGCGAGCACTCCGCGCAGGATGAATGTCCACCACCAGCGCGAAAGCTCCGCCGTCGTCGCAAAGCCGACCGTCATGGCATGGCTCTCCTCGCCCCCTGGCGGCCGGGTTGCGCGCCACCCGCCATCGCAGATGCTACGCCGCGTGTCACGCGTCGCCGTCAGTGGGACCCTTGCCTCGTCATGACCGGAAGTTCCTCCGTCCAGCGGTTCCCGATCGAGCTCGGCCGTCGGTCCCGTCCCCTGCTACGTGTCCTGTTCGGCGTTCGGCCGGACCGCGCCCATGTCGACATCGATGACGACCTCGACGCGCGGTTCGGCTTCGGTCACCTGCGGACGCCGCTGACCAACGTCCTGTCGTGGCGGATCGAAGGGCCGTGGCTATGGATCACCTCGATCGGGATCCGGCGGAGCGTCCGTCACGGCGATTTCACCTTCGCGGGCACCCATCGCGGTGGCGTGCGCCTCGACTTCCGAGAGCGGGTCCGGGCGATGGGTTTCCGGGTCCCGGCCCTGTATGTGACCGTCGATGATCCCGCGGCGTTCACGGCGACCCTGGTCGCCCGCGGTATCCCCGGGGAAGACGCCCGGCGCATTGCTGGTGACCGATCCGCCTAGCTCGGCCCGTCCCCGTGCGCAACGACCGGTCGGCGGCACCAGCGCGGCGCTAGCATCGCCGCCACATGGCCCGGCAGTTCGACTACATCATCGTCGGCGGTGGATCGGCGGGTTCGGTGCTGGCAAACCGCCTCACCGAGGACCCGCAGACGCGTGTTCTCGTGCTGGAAGCCGGGCGCTCCGACTGGCGGATCGACCCCTTCATCCACATGCCGGCGGCCCTCACGTTTCCGATCGGCAGCCGGTTCTACGACTGGCGCTACGAATCCGAGCCGGAGCCGTTCATGCACGGCCGCCGGATCTTCCACGCGCGCGGCAAGGTCCTCGGCGGCAGCAGCAGCATCAACGGTCAGATCTTCCAGCGCGGCAACCCACTCGATTTCGAGCGGTGGGCGGCCGACCCGGGTATGGAGACGTGGGACTTCGCCCATTGCCTGCCCTATTTCAAGAAGATGGAGACCGCGCTCGCCGCGGACCCGGGCGACCCGTGGCGCGGTCACCACGGGCCGCTCATCCTCGAGCGCGGACCGGCGACGAATCCCTTGTTCAGAGCGTTCTTCGCCGCCGCACAGGAGGCCGGCTATCCGCGGACCGACGACGTCAACGGCTACAGGCAGGAGGGCTTCGCCGCGTTCGACCGGAACATCCATCGCGGTCGGCGGCTCAGCGCGGCACGCGCGTACCTACACCCCATCCTCCGCAGCCGCGGGAACCTCGCCGTCTGGACGCAGCGATTCGTGACTCGGGTGCTGTTCCAGGGTTCGCGCGCGATCGGGGTGGAGGTCGCCCGTGGGCCCGGCGGACGCGGCGGCATCGAGCGGTTGACGGCAGGCGAGATCATCCTCGCCGGTGGCGCCATCAACAGTCCGCAGTTGCTGCTCCTCTCGGGGATCGGTGCAGCGGCCGACCTCGGCGAGCTCAGGATCCCGGTGGTCGCCGACCGGCCGGGCGTGGGTCGCAACCTGCAGGATCACCTCGAGGTCTACGTCCAGCACCAGAGCCTCAAGTCCGTATCCATGCAGCCGTCGGCGACGGAGCTCTGGCGACGACCGTTCATCGGCGCCCAATGGCTGTTCCTGCGCTCGGGACCCGGCGCCACCAACCACTTCGAAGGCGGCGGGTTCGTCCGCTCGAATGACGATGTCACCTACCCGAACCTGATGTTCCACTTCCTGCCGCTCGCGATCCGCTACGACGGCTCGGCGGGCGCGAGAGGGCACGGCTATCAGGTCCACGTCGGGCCGATGTACTCGGACGCGCGTGGAACGTTGACGTTGAAGAGCACCGACCCGCGCGAGCATCCCGCCCTCCGGTTCAACTACCTGTCGACCGAACAGGACCGGCGCGAATGGGTAGAGGCCATCCACGTCGCGCGTTCGATCCTGGGTCGATCGGCGATGTCCGAGTTCGACGGTGGCGAGACGTCACCCGGGCCGTCGGTCGAGACCGACGAGCAGATCCTCGACTGGGTGGCGCGCGACGCGGAGACCGCTCTGCACCCGTCGTGCACCGCACGCATGGGCGTGGACGATGCCTCGGTGGTCGATCCGCTGACGATGCGGGTCCACGGTGTGGACGGGCTGCGACTGGTCGACGCGTCGGCGATGCCGTACGTCACCAACGCCAATATCTACGCGCCGGTGATGATGCTGGCCGAGAAGGCCGCCGACCTGATCGCCGGGAACACGCCGCTACCCGCGGAGCCGCTCCCGTTCTACCGGCACGGGGTGTCTGAGCCGCCGGACTGAGAGGGCCGGCAGCGGGCCGACCCTACGCCTCGTGCCGGATCGCCGACCGCCTCACGACGAGCCGTGGCGCGAGCACGACGTCGGCCACCTCGGACCGATGCCGCCCGTTGTCGATCATGTCGAACAGCAGCTCGGCCGCGACCCGACCCATCTCCAGGCCGCCCTGGCTGATCGTCGTCAGCGGCGGGATGGTGAAGGCGGCCACGTCGATGTCGTCGAAGCCGATGATCGAGAGATCGCCGGGGATCCCGATCCCGGCCTCGTATGCAGCCTGCATCAGGCCTAACGCGATGGTGTCCGACGTGGCGTAAACCGCACTCGGGTGCTTCCGGCCGGGCCAATCGGCGAAGACGCGGCGACCGAGCTCGAGGCTCGGTTCTGGGTCCTGGTCGGTGATGAACACGCCGATCTGGTCGGCAACCCCACGCTCGCGCATGAACTGCTCGTACAGGTCGATCCGCTGGCGACCGTCGTACGTGCGGGTGTCCGACACGCAGATGATCGCGCGATGGCCGAGCTCCCAGAGATGTTCGAGTGCGAGGTGTGTGCCGGCCACGCCGTCCGCGTAGACGCCCGGGATCTGGCGGCGGGTCGTCCGGTCCGTGACGCCGATCACGTAGCGGTGTTGCTGCGCCAGCTGGTCGAGCGTGTCGTCGCCACCGTCGATGTCCCCGATGACGATGATCCCGTCCGCGTGCGAGCTCTCGAACATCGAGCTGTACGAGAGCGCGACGTCCGGGCGGTAGTCGACGTGGCCGAGGAAGAGCCGGTAGTCGCGCACCCGGGATGCGTCGTTGATGCCACGCAGGATCTGGATGTGGAACGGGTCGGAGATGTCGCGCGCTATGACCCCCAGCAGTGAGCTCGGGCTGCCGCGCAGACCTCGGGCGAGCAGGTTCGGCTTGTAACCCAATTCGGCGGCGACGGCGAGGACTCGCTGGCGTGTCTCCTCGCGGATGGGGACGCCCGATTCGCGCCCGTTGAGGATGCGCGACACGGTCGTGATCGAGACCCCGGAACCGTGCGCGACGTCGCGCAGCGTCACCGTCGCCTGTCCGGATCTGGGCTTCTCCACCTGGGCCGTTGCCTCCCGGAAACCCTCTTGACTCGCCGTTCGGCCGGAGTATATCCTCCGCACGCTTAGCGTCAAGCGCAAACGTTAAGCGCTAGCGATGAGCCTAAGCGTTAAGCCAATTGTGAGCCGATAGGCCAGCCGGGTCCCAGAGGAGCAACGGTGCCGGACTACCCCAGCTTCGCGCTCACCGGGCAGGTCGCCCTCGTGACCGGAGCCGCGCGCGGACTGGGCCGGGCCATCGCCCTTGCCCTCGCCGATGCCGGGGCCGACGTCGCGCTGGGCCTGCGGCGCGCTGGCACCGCCGATGACCTGCGCGCCGAGATCGAGGCGATGGGTCGACGGTCGCTCGACGTCCAGATGGACGTGACCGACCTCCCGCAGATCGGACCGGCCGTTGACGCCGTCATCGAGGGCCTGGGACGACTCGACATCCTCGTCAACAACGCGGGTCTCGGGCCGGCCAATCGCGCGGAGGACGTCAACGAGGCCGACTTCGACCTGACGATGGATGTCAACGTCAAGGGCCTCTTCTTCGCTAGCCAAGCTGCCGGTCGCGTGATGATCCGCCAGGGCTCGGGGCGCATCGTCAACCTCAGCTCGCAGGCCGGCTTCGTCGCCCTGCCGACCGAGGCGATCTACTGCGCGTCGAAGGCAGCCGTCTCCCACCTGACCAAGTGCCTGGCCGTCGAGTGGGGGCAGTACGGCATCACCGTCAACGCGGTCGCGCCGACCTTCATCCGCACCGATGGCACCGCCGCCGACCTGGCCGACGCGGCATTCGAGGCCGACGTGCGAGACCGGATCGCCGGGCTGCACCGGATCGGCGAACCCATGGACGTCGCGGGTGGGGTGGTCTTCCTCGCTTCTCCCGCTGCCAGCCTGATCACCGGGACGACCCTCCTCATCGACGGCGGATGGACGGCCCGTTGAACGATGGACCGAACATGACCGACGCCAGACCGGCGACATCCGACGCGGTCGAGTCCGGCGCACGCCTTGGTCGGACGCGCCAGGCCCGTCAGCGGGCGACCCGCCTCCTGGGGGGCAGCGGGATCCTCCTCGCGTTCGTGGTGCTGATCGTCCTGGGCGCGCTCCAGTCCGAGCACTTCCTCACGTTCGACAACTTCTCGAACGTCGCCCGTCAGGCATCGATCACCGGGATCCTCGGCATCGGCATGACGTTCGTGATCCTGACCGCCGGTATCGACCTGTCGGTCGGGTCGATCCTCGGCATCGTAGCCATCGGCTACGCATCGATCCTTGCCAACGGCATGCCGTGGCCGTTGGCCATCGTGATCGCGCTCGGCTTCGGCGCATTCGTTGGGTCGATCAACGGCCTGGGCATCACCAGGGGCGGCATCCAGCCGTTCATCATGACCCTGGGGATGCTCGTCATCGCCCGCGGCGTGACGCTCACCTACTCTGACGCAAAACCGATCCGCGTCGGCGAGGCCGCCGCCGACATCGCCTGGATCGGCACTGGCACGATGCTCGGCCTGCCCGTCCCGTTCGTGCTGTTCATGGGCATCGCGGGCCTGGCCTGGTTCACCCTGAATTACACGACGTTCGGGCGCCAGGTGTACGCGGTCGGCGACAACCTCGAGGCGGCGCGCCTGTCGGGCATCCCGACGCGCCGGGTGATCTTCAGCGTGTACGTCATCAGCGGCATATGCGCCGCGGTCTCGGCGCTGATCGTGGTCGCCCGCCTCGGGGCCGCGGAAGCCACCCAGGGTGAGGGTTTCGAGCTCGACGCGATCGCCATCGTCGTCATCGGCGGGACCAGCCTGTTCGGCGGCTCCGGCGGCATCGGCGGGACGGTGGTCGGTGCCGGGATCATCGCCGTCGTCAACAACCTGCTCAACCTGCTCGGCGTTCCGCCGTTCTCGCAGCGGATCGCAAAGGGCCTGATCATCCTCGGCGCCGTCCTCCTGGAGCGGCGGACGAGGGGCCAGGAGGAAGGCAGGTGAGCCCTTGATCGAGGGATACGGATCGAGGGTCGCCGCCGAGAGCCCCGGGCGGCCGGACCCGCCGAGGGGTCCAGGTGGGGAGCGACGGGAGTCCAGAGTGGAACGAGGCAGGAGGAACGAACGGATGGCATGGAAGCGATCTTTCGGGGCAGTCGCCGTCATCGCGGTCATCGCGGTGCTCGGCGGCTGCTCGGCAGCCACGCCGGGTGGCGGATCACAGAAGCAGGTGATCGGCTTCTCGCAGGCGAATGGCAGCGACGAATGGCGGACCAACCAGAACAAGAAGGTCGCCGAGAACTGCAACCCGGTCGCGCAGACGCTCGTCTCCGATGCGCTCGGTGACGACGCAGTCCAGTCGAGCCACGTCGACGAGTTCGTCAGCCGGCCGGTCAGCGTTCTGCTGCTGACGCCGAATACCGCGGCCGGCCTCACCGAGGCCGCCAAGCGTGCGCTCGACAAGAAGGTGCCGGTCATCACGCTCGACCGGAGCGTCGATGTCGAGGTCACCCAGCACATCGGCGCCGACAACAAGCTGATCGGCAAGACCGCCGCGGAGTATGTCAGCAAGACGATCCTCGGCGGCGCGGGTGGCAAGGTCATCGAGATCCAGGGCACGGCCGGCGCCTCGGCGACGACCGACCGCCACGACGAGTTCGTGAGCTGGCTGACCGCCAACGACCCGAAGGTCGAGATCGTCGACAGCGTCGTCGCCGATTACAAGCGTGAGAACGCGCTCACGGCGATGAACGATCTGCTCCAGAAGTACGGACCGGGTGAGGTCGACGTGGTCTACACCCACAATGACGCGATGGCGCTCGGCGTCATCGCCGCGCTCGAGACCGCGAATCGTCTCGACGAGTTCAAGGTCGTCGGCATCGACGGCCAGAACGAGGCCATCCAGGCGATCAAGGACGGCAAGATCGTCGTGACGTTCACGTACGACAATGCCGGCAAGGAAGCCTGCGAGACCGCGGCGAAGCTTCTCAAGGGCGAGACCGTCGACAAGCAATGGGTCCTGCCGACCAACACGATCGACGCCGCGAACGTCGACGAGTGGCTCGGCAAGGGCTTCTAGCACAACCCCGGTCCCCCGGACCGGTGACAGCCGGGGACGCGGCAGTCTCCTCCGCCGTGTCCCCGACACATCTGCGAGACCGATGACCGAACCCGAGCGCATCCTCGAGATGCGCGGCATCGACAAGACCTTTCCGGGCGTCCACGCGCTTCGCGCCGTCGATCTCGACGTCCGGGTCGGTGAGATCCTCGGCCTCGTCGGCGAGAACGGCGCCGGTAAGTCGACGCTCGTCAAGATCCTCGCCGGTGCCTACGGGCGCGATGCTGGCGAGATCCTGATCGCCGGTGAGGCGGTCGAGGCGTCGAGCCCGAACGAGATGATCGGCCGCGGGGTCGCGGTCATCTACCAGGAACCGTCACTGGCGCCGCACCTGTCGGTCGCCGAGAACATCTTCATGGGCCGCCTGCCGACGAGCCGGTTCGGCATCGTGGACCGCCGCAAGCTGGTCGAGGACACGGCGGTCGTCGCCGAGCGACTGGGTCTCGATATCGACCCGGGAGCGCGTGTGGGGACGCTGAGCGTCGCCCGGCGCCAGATGGTCGAGATCGCCAAGGCGCTGTCGCGTGACGCGCGCCTGATCGTGCTCGACGAACCGTCCGCAGTCCTCGCGGATGCCGAGTTGGACGGACTCGTGCGGGTCATGCACCGCCTCGCCGAGAAGGGCGTGGCGTTTATCTACATCTCGCACCGACTCAATGAGGTCTTCCGCATCACCGACCGCGTGACGGTGATGAAGGACGGCCGGGTCGTCGCGACCGAGCGCACGGCCGACATGACCCCCGATCGGCTCGTGCGCCTCATGGTCGGACGCGACCTGGGCCAGATCTACGGGGAGGGACACGGTGAGGCCGCGGGCGACGTGGCGCTCGAGGTACGCGGTCTGGCTCGCGTGGGAGTCTTCGACGACGTGTCGTTCGTGGCACGAGCCGGTGAGATCGTCGGGATCGCCGGGCTGGCCGGCTCGGGCCGGACCGAGGTGCTGCGCGCGGTCCACGGCGCCGACCCGATCGACGCTGGCACGATCGAGGTCTTCGGACGGCCCGTCACGATCCGGTCGCCCCGCGACGCGATCTCGCTCGGGATCGGGCTGCTGACCGAGGACCGCAAGGCCGACGGACTCCTGCTCCTGCAGGCGGTCGGCACGAACGTGACCACCTCGCGGATGGACGAGGTCGCGCCGTCGGGCGTGATCCGCACCGATCGCGAACGACGGGTCGTCGCTGGTTACATCGACCGGTTGTCGATCCGGACTCCGAGCGGCCGCACCCGGGTCCGGAACCTGTCCGGCGGCAACCAGCAGAAGGTGATCTTCGCGAAATGGCTCAATGCCCGGTGCAGGATCCTGCTGATCGATGAGCCCACTCGTGGCGTCGACGTCGGGGCGAAGCGCGAGATCTACGCGCTGCTGCGGGACCTCGCGGCGCGCGGGACCGCGATCGTCATGGTCTCGTCAGAGCTCCCCGAGGTGATCGGCATCAGCGACCGGATCGTGGTCATGCGCGAAGGGCGGATCGCTGTCACGCTCGACGCGGCCCAGGCCACCGAGGAGAGGATCATGTCGTACGCGACCCGGGTCGCAGCATGACCGAGGGTTTCACGACCGTCTATGGCCGCAACCTCGTAGCCGAGCTGCCGGCGTTCGTCCACCGACCGTACCTCGTGGTCACGATGGACGACCTGTGGCCGGCGTTCCAGCCGCAGCTCGACGGTCCTCACCTCGCCGGCGTGCACGCGGTGCGGACGCTGGAACTCGACGAGCTCGAGGCCGGGCTGCACTCGCTGCCGGCCTGCGCGAGCGTGATCGGGCTCGGCGGCGGCCAGGCAGTCGACGTCGCCAAGTTCGTTGCGTGGCGGCGAAACATCCCGCTGTTCCAGGTGCCGACCGCGATGACCGTCAACGCGCCGTTCGGGCACCGCGCCGGGCTGCGTGAGCACGGCCTGGTGCGTTACCTCGGTTACGCGATCCCGGAGGCGGTCTACGTCGACTTCGACGTGATCGCGAGTGCGCCGGCGAGGCTCAATCGCGCGGGAGTCGGGGACATCCTGTGCTATCACACGGCGCACCTCGACTGGCGGCTCACCCGCGACCGTGGTCGCACGGAGCCCCAGTGGCCGTACGACGAGCGCTTGGTCGCCGCCGCGCGCGAACGGCTGGACTCGGTGCTGGGCGGGCTCGACGACATCCACGACGTGACGGACACCGGGATCCGCATCCTCATGGATGCCCACCGCTGGGGAGGCCAGACCTTCCACGCGGCGGGCTGGAATCCCCGCCACATCGAAGGCGTCGAACATTTCTTCTTCTACAACCTGGAGAAGCGAACCGGTCGCCACTTCATCCACGGCCAGCCCGTCGGGCTGGGCATCGTGCTGGGATCCGTCATGCATGGCAGCGGGGCCGACGAGATGGTCGCGGCCCTGGCGCGCGTCGGCGTCGACATCCGGCCGGAGGCGATGGGCGTCAGGTGGACTGACGCCGACGCGGCGATGCGCACGCTCGGGACCTTCGTCCGCGAAGCCGGCCTGTGGCACTCGGTCGCCGACGAACGGGTCGTGGACGACAGCATCGTCGACGAGGTGCGCGAACGGCTGCTCGACGCCTACGGCGCCTGGGAGGATGCGACGTGAAGGTCGGCATCACCCTCCCGCAGGGCTGTGACCGCGAGTATCTCGGCCTCGACGGACCGACGGCCTGGGCGAGGACGGTCGATGCGGCTCGTCAGGCCGAGGCCCTGGGCTTCGAGTCACTGTGGCTGTACGACCACTTCCAGGTCGACCCGCCCCTGATCGACGCTCCCGTCTTCGAGCCATTCGTCGAGCTGACCGGGATCGCGATGGCGACCTCGCGGGCTCGGCTCGGCCACCTCGTGCTCGCCGCCGCGTATCGGCCGGCAGGGCTGACAGCCAAGATGATCTCGACCCTCGACGTGATCGCCGGCGGTCGGGCCGAGCTCGGCATCGGGGCGGGCTGGAAGGAAGACGAGTGGCGGGCCTACGGATACGGCTTCCCGGATGCGCCGGAGCGGCTGGCGATCCTGTCCGACCACCTCGAGGTCATCAGCCGGATGCTGGCGCCGGGCCACGCGACGTTCGCGGGGCGCCACGCGCGCGTGGAGGACGCGGTCCACGAGCCCACCTCGGCCGGCGGTCGGATCCCGGTCCTTGTCGGCGGCAACGGCCCGAAGGTGACGTGGCGCCTCGCCGCCCGTTTCGCCGACGAGCTCAACCTGGACGCGTTGATGCCCGACGAGGTGGACCAGGCGTTGCCGGTCATCGCTTCGCGCTGCGAGGAGATCGGACGGGATCCGTCCACCCTGCGCGTGTCGGTCCACGTGTGGGGCCGGCCGGATGCGCCGGCGGGCGCGCCTCGCCGGGAGCGGCTCCGCGCGTACCGTGACGCTGGGGTAGCGCGAGTGATGCTCCAGGGCTTCGGGGCGGTCTCGGATCCGGGTCTGCTCGACGGGATCGCCGACGACTGCGCCGCGGTCGGTCTGCTCGAGGGTGGCGGACCCGGCTAAGCATCGTCATCCGAGGACGCCGGCGCTCCTATTTGGCCGGGAGTGTCTTGCCGTGGTCGATGGCGCGCCGGATCCAGTCGTCGAGCTGCCCGTCGTCGTCCACGACGTCGGTCGGCAGCGTGGCGTAGCCCTTCATCGGCTTGCCGGGCATGGGCTCGAACGGGCCGGCCCCGGGCAGCGCCAGGAGCGCCGTTCTATCGTCGTCGCCGAGGCGGATCATCCACGACCGGGCGAACAGGCCGGTCACGAGATTGCCCCCGACGAACAACGCCGGATAGCCGAACATCTTGCGTCGGACAGCCTCGGGGAAACGCTCCGCGACTGCGTGGAAACGTTCCACGAGCTCGGGTGGTGACTTCTCGAACGTCGGCATGCGGGTGACCTCCAGGCGACAAGCAGCGTAGCGTCAGATGCCCTCGATGCGGCGCGGCGCGAGGCGCGGACCGTGGCGTGGCGCGCGCACCCCGCTGAGTTCCAGCAGACGGACCACCAGCGCGCGCCGTCCCCGGTACGGCTCGAGCAGCTCGAGCATCCGCGTATCGGTGGCGCGCGGCTCACCGGCCAGCGCGAACGAGACGAGATGCGGCAGATGGAAGTCGCCGACGCTCACCGCGTCCACGTCCCCGAGGGCTCGGACACCGACCTCCGCCGCGGTCCACGGTCCGATGCCTGGCACTGCCTGGAGACGCCGATATGCATCGGCGAACGGCATGTCGACGACCGCCTCGAACGTCGACGCGCGCCCCGCGATCGCCCGGATGAGGTCGGCGCGACGACGCTCGACCCCGAGCGTGTGGTACGACCAATAGGGGAGCGCCGCGAGCGTCGCCGGCGCGGGAAGCACCCGCAGGCCGAGCTCCGCTGGACCCGGCGCCGGCTCGCCGTACCGCCGGACCAGGCCGTGCCAGGCGCGATGGGCCTCGGTGCCGGTCACCTTCTGTTCGAGGATCGCCGCGACGAGCGATGGGAAGACTGCCGCCGTGCGCAGGATGCGAACGCCGGGGCGCCGGCGGCACAGCCCGGCGATGAGCGGGTCGGCCGTGTCCCCGAGGGTCCCTGTCCCGGCGCTGAAGAGCCTCGGGACCGCGTCGAGCGCACGATCCGCACCCGGGCCCCACGCGTCCGCCGTCAACCGCCGCCCCGCGACGCTCAGGCCAAGCGTGGCAACGCCGTCCCGGGTCCTGGTGGCGATCCACGCTCTCCCCGACGCGATGCGGATCGTCCGGTCACCGTGCCCGCGCACGAGCGGGCCGAGCGACGCCGCCAGGTCGAGCGGCCCATCCAGGGCGAGTTCCAGGCGGGCATCGGGCGGCGGCACACGCCGAGTCTGTCATGGATCCGATAGGGTCGCGAGGCGGTGCGCGCAGGCAACGAAATGCCACACGATGGTACTGTCGCCTAGACGTGCGACGCCCCAGGGTGGTCGCGAACATGGCGCTCATCGCCATGGTCGCCTCGGTCGCCGTCCCCGGATCGGTGGGTTCCTGGCTCCCCAGCCCGAATGGAATCCCCTCCGTCGATCACTTCGCGGACGCGGTGGAGATGGTCGCGGCTGTCCGTGGGCCGGCGTCGACCCCCTTGCCCCTCGATCCGGGGGCCCGATCGGACGGGAACCTGGATCAAGGCTCGAAGCTGTTCGAGCCGAACATCGCGAATGAGCCAGCCCAGGCTCGGCCGGAGGCTGCCCAGCCCGAGGCCCGGCCCGTCGTCGTGGCCAAGCCGCGCTGGCGCTTCGACCGCAACGTGTCGTGGTACGGCCCTGGCTTCTACGGCAAGCGGACCGCGTGTGGCCTCGAGATGACCAAGACGCTGGTCGGCGTCGCCCATCGGACATTGCCTTGTGGCACCCGGATCACCTTCAAGAACCCCGCCAACGGCCGGACCGTGACCGCTCCCGTGGTGGACCGCGGACCGTACGTCAGCGGACGGCAATGGGACCTGACCGGCGGGTTGTGCAAGCGCCTCGAACATTGCCAGACGGGCGCGCTGTACTGGCGGCCCACCAGCTGATCAGAGCGGGGCTCCGTGTCGGCCACCGCCCGAGGATAGCCGCCGGAATTGCCACCCCCCAGGTCGGGTGGCTGACTCTCGTCAGCGAAGGACGAAGATCTGGTCGAGCACGACGCCCGGGTGACCGGACGTTCCGACCACCACGATGCGGATCGTGTGGTTCGCCACCGCCGACCAGGACCGCACGAAGACCATCTTGCGATCGGTCACCGTGGCGGCGTTGAGGTTGACGGTCTTGACCAGCGAGCCGTCGATGTAGACGCGGGCCGACCCGTACGTCGGGCCGGTGCGGCTGAGCCAGGCGACGCGGTTGCCGTTGAAGGCGAGCGTCGCCGATCGGCCGGCCACGCTGCCGACCCGAGCCTTGCCGCCGACGTACACCGGCGACGTGGACAGACCCCACGTGCCGCTGTACTTCACCGCGGTGCTCGATTCGCTGTAGCTGATCGTCCTGAACGTCGGGCCGGTCCGGTAGGCGCTGTAGTTCACGCCGTCGAAGGCCCGGACCCGGAAGCGATAGTTGTGCGCTGAGTTGCTCAGGTCGATCGAGTACCCGTTCGTCAGCGGGGTGGCGACCGTCGCGAACGCGCCGCCATCGATCGAGCGCTGGAGCTCATAGCTCTCGACGCCGATATTGTCGGTACTGGCCGTCCAGGTGATCCGCACGGGGACCCCGAACCGGCCCGATCCGAAGAGGGTGTGGGCCGGCACGCCGGGCGTGCTCGGCGCGATCGTGTCGCTGGTGTCGACGGTGATCGTGTCGTTCGCGACACTCGACCAGTTGCCGGCGGCGTCACGCCACTGGACGTAGACGGTCTTGACGCCGTCACCGGCGGTCAGGGTCCACGCGATCGGCGTGGTGTACACGAACGTCGAGCTGCTGCTCATGTCGGAGTTGTTCGACAGCTTGACGAGGCTGAGGCCACTCCCGGCGTCGGTCGCGGGGACCGCGACCGTGGCAGCCTGGCTGCTCGTCGTCGCTGCGCCACCGTTGAT
Source organism: Candidatus Limnocylindrales bacterium (assembly GCA_035717785.1). Taxonomy (GTDB): domain Bacteria; phylum Chloroflexota; class Limnocylindria; order Limnocylindrales; family CSP1-4; genus SPCO01. The sequence goes on along the minus strand of DASTIG010000209.1, from coordinate 4,678 downwards.
CGAGACCGTGCCGGTCGGCGCGGTGCCGTCGGACGCCGGGATGTCCATGACGTTGTGGAGATAGACCTTGGCGTTGCCACCGGCCGACGACGTCAGGTTGTTGGCGATCACCGCGATGCCGCTGGTGGCCGTCACCGTCTGCTTCGACGTGGACGGATCGTCGATCAGCGTCTCAGTGGCGCTCTTGATGAACGGGGTGCCGCGCTGGATGGTCTGGTCCGCGACGCCGCGGAACTTGAAGGCTTCGGGGCCGGTGAGCGGGGCGGACTTCACGTAGACCGTCCCACCGCCATTGGGCGAGGTCATGAACATATACGCGACCTCGAGCTGCTCGCTGATCGCGATCTGGGGTCGGGTGTTGCAGTCACCGACGGTCCCGGCGAGATGCGCCGACCAAGTGCCCCCAGCGGTCCGTTGGAAGAACTCGACCAACGGGTGCTGCTTGCCGGTCGCGCAGGCCACGGTGTCGCGACCGGTCTTGCCGACCATGAAGACACGGCCGTCGCTGGTCTTCTTGAGGTTGATGTGGTTGTCGGCGATCTGGGTGTTGCCCACCTGGTTCAGGGTCGGCAGCTGCTCGAGCGACCAGCTCCCCGCCAGCGTCGGATCAGCCACGCCGGCATCCGCCACCGCGAAGTAGAAGCCGTTGTCGGCGCCCAGAGTCGCGCCGGAATCGTCCTGGTCGCTCCAGGCGACGCCGATCTTGGTGCCGAACGAGATGACGCTCGCGATATCGCTATCGACCAGGCCGTCCGAGTTGATCGGGTTGGCAGCTTGCGCGGGGATTTGCGCCGGGGCGCTCCAGTTGACGCCGTCATCGTCGGAATAGCTGTACATGACGGCCGTGCCCTTCGCCCAGACGACCCACAGGCGATCGCTCGAGTCCTTCTCGATCGTCACGGAATACGCACCGCCGCGGAATGCCGGCGAGGCTGTGCTCGCCGTCCCGGCGATCGACTTGATGCCGCCGACCTGGGTGTACGCCCCAGCCGCATACGTGTACTTGAAGAACCGGATGTCGTCCGGGGTGCCTGGCACCGCGAACGGCGCCGACGTGTTGACGGGCGGCACGGAGGCGACGTACAGGGTGCTCGCCCCCTGGTCCCACAGGTAATCGCCGTGCGAGGCGTCGCGACCATCGACAACGGTCGTCGTGGGTGTCCACGTCGCGCCGTCGACGCTCAGCTTGTAGATGCGGAACTCCGAGATGGATGGCGAGACGCTGTACCGGAACATGCCGGCCCACCAGCTGCCATCGGCGAACCAGGTCTTGGACTGCGGCTTGTCGCTCGACGGGCGGAATGCGCCACCGCCGTAGGCATGGTCACGGTAACCCTCTGTGACCGGTGTCCCCGCAAGGACTGAGCCGGATGCGAGGACGGCGGCCAGGCCGATGGACAGGAGGACCGTCGCGAGGCGACGACCAGAGCGCAACGCGTGAGTCATGGATCGAGGAACCCCCACAGATGATGGCGTGCGTCCCACACCCGCTAGGACTTTCGTCGCTATCGGCAACGGGTGACTGGGCTAGTCAGGATACGCGACTCGTCCAGAACCAGGGCCAGCCCCGACATCCTTTCCGGTGACCGACCGCAACGCCAAGCCCGCCCGTCGCGCGGCATGCACCAGCTCCACTGCGGCCGCGATCACGAGATCGGGGCGGTCGGCCTGGACGATGTGACCGGCACCCCAGGCGATCTCGTACCGGACGTGTCCGGGCGACAGGGAGCCGTATCCCAGTTCCCATGCGGCGGCGATCGCCACGTTCGTCGGACCGTCGAGACGCGGTTCCTCGCGCGCTGCGCGGAGCACGACGATCGGCAGTCCGGACACATCGGCGGCGCGAAGTTGGGCTTCGGATGACGGCCAGTCGAGGTCCTCGACGCCGCTCACGAGATCCCGCAGCTGCTGAGCGCGCTGCTCGTACTCGAGTCGAAGGTCGCCGAGGAGCGGGTGGATCCAGTCGACCTCCAGATCGACGCTGAAGCCATCGACAAGGACGAGGCCGGCGACATCGGCTCGGTGGCGGTGCGCGAAGACGCGCGCGTACACCTCGCCGAGCGAATGCCCGATGACGATGAACGGCGGCGACTCCCCGGCGACGTTCAGGAGGTTGCGCAGGTCGTCGGTCGCGTCGGCGACCGTGTGATGCCCGCGGGCGTCGCTCGACCCGCGACCGGCTCGGTCGTAGGCGCACGTGCGCGTGGTGGCCGCTATCCCGTCGTGCACGGGCGTCCAGCCAGCCACCCCGTCACCCATACCGGCCTCGAGCACGATCGTCGGCGAGCCCGTGCCCCGACAATCGAGATACAGAGACCGCCCTCCGAGATCGATGCGCTCACCCTGCCCGATGGCGACGGGCGCGACGCGGTGACGCGCGAGCCACGCCCCTGGACCGCCGACGCGGGCGATATCGATCAGGAGTGCCAGGACCAGCCCGACCACCACCGCGAGCAGCAGACGCGACGGCTGGCGAAGGACGGCCATGCGCCCTACCGTAGCGGCATGTGCCGAAGCATCAAGACCCTCCGTCGTCCGGGTGAAGTGGCGACGACCGGGGAACTGGAGGCGGCCGCCCGCCAGTTCGTCCGCAAGGTCAGCGGCTATCGCGAGCCGAGCGCGCGCAACCAGGACGCGTTCGACGCAGCGATCCGCGACGTCGCCGCTGCGAGCCGCCGGCTCGTGGAGGCCATCGGTGTCGACGTCGAGGAGGGCCCGAACCACTGGGTCGGCCGTGACGGCGTGGTCCACACCGGGGCGTGACGACGGTCGCCGCCCCGTGGTGGGTCCGCCCCGGACTCGATGTCGTTGACGGCCGGCTGACCATCGCGGGGCGTGACCCCGAGGCGCTGGTCCGCGAGCACGGGACGCCGCTGTTCGCCTACGACCTCGCCCGCTTCGGCGAGAACGCCCGCGCGATCCAGGCCGCGTTCTCACCGACCGGCCTCCCGTTCCAGCTCCGGTTCGCCCTCAAGGCGAGCCCTTTTCCTGAAGTGCTCGGCGTGTTCCGTTCGCTCGGCGCGCCCGGCGAGCCCGGCTCAGTCGGTATCGACGCCTGCTCGCCCGGCGAGGTGCTGCGTGCGCTCGAGTGCGGCTTTCGGCCCGACGAGATCAGCTACACCGGCACCAACGTCTCCGAGCGCGATCTCGACGTGCTGCTGGCGCACGGCATCCACCTCAATCTCGACGCGATCAGCCAGATCGCCCGATACGGCCGCCGCGCCCCGGGCACACCGATCGGGATCCGTATCGATCCGGGCACGGGCGCCGGCTACAACGCGCACCTGGAGTACGCGGGCGACCGGCCGACGAAATTCGGAATCGGTCTCGAGCGCTTCGATGAGGCGCTCGCCGTGGCCGCCGAGCATGCGCTGGCCATCGACACGATCCACTTCCATGCCGGGTCCGGGTGGCTCGCCGAGGGACTGGATGCCTTCGAGCGGGCGCTGCCGGTCGCGGTCGAGGCGGTCGGTCGGGCGCGCGCCGCCGGCCATTCGATCACCGAGGTCAACGTTGGCGGCGGTCTCGGGGTGCCTGCACGATCGGACGAATCGGGAGTCGACCTGGCGCGGTATGCGGCTGTCGTGGCGCGACATCTCGGGCCTCTCGGCGTGACCGTGACCGCGGAGCCAGGCGACGCGCTGACGAAGGACGCCGGGATCCTCCTGGCCGAGGTCGTCACGGTCGAGACCCGGCGGGGCGTGACGTTCGTCGGCCTCGACATCGGCTGGAACGTGAACTGCGCCTACTTCATCTACGGGTTCGCGCAGGAGATCGTCCCGTGTCGCAACCCGGCGTCCGAGCGGACCCAACGTGTCACGATCGCGGGCCACATCAACGAGGCGAGCGACGTGTTCGCCGAGGACTATCCGATGGCGCCGGTGGCGGAAGGGGACGTGGTCGCCCTGCTCAACGCGGGCGGCTATCACCAGGCGATGAGCTCGACCCACTGCCTGCGGCCGACCGGGACCGCGCTGTTCCTCGATCGGTAGGACAGGCGGGGTCGCGCGATCCGCGGGTCCCGCGGTCCCGCAGCGTCAGGCGGCGGAGCGCCTCAGCGACCGCGACGGGATCGCGAACGCCTGGAACAGGGCGATCGCCCAGAACACCAGGGTGACCGGGTCGGCCTGGACCGAGTCCATGACCACGCTGATGATGAAGTCGGGCGGCTGGATGACCTCGAGGGTCAAGCCTTCGGCGGCCAGCTCCTGGCCAACGAAATGGGCGACGATCAGGTATTCGCTGATGACCAAAGCAAGAAGCGTCAGGACGACGGAGATCGCCACGAGGACGACGGATCCGCGGCGGTTCGCCCCGAGGACGACTCCGTAGCCGACGACGAAGCCGACGGCGATCGCCACGAGTCCGACCTGATATTGGCTGACTGCGACGACGCCGTACCAGATGCCGGTGGCAAGGACCGCGGCCACGATGCCGGCGAGCAGGCCACCGATGATGTCGCTGGCGCTCGCGGGTTGGTTGGGGGTGGCATCGGCGACGCTGACGGCCGGTCCGCCGACCATCGTGCCTGGGTCGAGCGGCGATCCGAGCGCCGCGACCCCGACACCGCCATGGGCCGCGGCGAGGGTCGACGGTGGGCCCGAAACGGCGCCGATCGGACGCGGCTCGAACGCACCGACGATCTCACGCGCGCCGCCACAGCTGTAGCACGAGTTCG
>DASTIG010000208.1:0-7224 GCA_035717785.1 Candidatus Limnocylindrales bacterium | reverse complement strand
CCTCGCCAGGGGGCGAGATATTCGGCACCATGTATCGCGAGGCCGATGGCCCGTGGGACATGCGCAAGGCCGTCCGGGAGCAACTCCGTCGTGGCGCCGACTTCATCAAGTTCATGGCGACCGGCGCGCGCTCCGTCGTGCTCGAGGATCCCGAACCGCCACAGATGACGCTCGAGGAGATGGAGGCGATCGTCGACGAAGCCCATCGCATGGGGCGGCGCGTCGCCGCTCACGCCGAGGGGCTGGAGGGCACGCGCCTCGCGCTCGAGGCCGGCGCGGACACGATCGAGCACGGGCTCTCGCTCCATCGCGAGCCGCGGCTGCTCGACGGGATGGCCGAGCGGGGCACCGTCCTCGTCCCCACGCTGTCGACATTCCACGACCTCGCCGAGCGGTTCGTCGACGACTTCGCGCCCGTGCTCGTCGATCAGGCGAAGCGCCAGCGCGACGAGGCGATGCTCACCGTCGAGGTCGCCCGGCAGGCGGGCGTAACGATGGCGCTCGGCTACGACAGCGGGCCCCCCGGCACGTCGGCCCAGGAGCTTCTGCGGCTCATCGACGCCGGCCTATCCGCGACCGAAGCGCTGCGAGCCGCGACGGTGGGAGGCGCGGCCGCCATCGGGCGCGATGACCTGGGCCGGATCGCGGTCGGCTGTCGAGCCGACGTCCTCGTCGTCGATGGTCGACCGGACGAGGACCCGACCCTCCTGACGCAGCCCGAGTCGATCCGCCTCGTGGTCGGGCGCGGGGTGACAGTCCGCTAAGAGCGGCTACTCGTCGAGTACGAACGTCACCAGCATGTTGACGCGGTAGCCGATGATCTGGCCGTTCTCGACATCGACGGCCTGTTCCTTGATCCATCCGCCCTTGACGTTGCGCAGGGTCTTGTTGGCCCGGTCGATGCCCTGGTTGATGGCATCCTCGAAGCTCTTCTCGGAGCGGGAGCTGATCTCCGTCACACGTGCGACCGACATGGGACTCTCCTCCTGTTGGTTCGGAGGGACAACCTTACCCCGCTCCCACTCGGACGACCCAGCGGCCGCGGGCTTCGCCCGCAACGATAGCGTCGAGGGCGTCGTCGAGCGTGTCGATCGTCACCTCGGTGACGTGCTCGCCCAGCGAACGCGGCCGCAGGTCGGTCGCCAGTCGCGACCAGATGGCGCGCCGTCGCTCGATCGCGAGCTGGGCCGAGTCCATTCCCAGCAGCGCCACCCCGCGCAGGATGAACGGGAAGACCGTCGTGTCGAGCTTAGGGCCGCTGGCGTTGCCGCTGGCCGCGACCGCCGCGCCTATCCGCAGCGTGCGCAGCACATAGGGCAGCGTCGCGGCCCCGACCGCGTCGACGGCGCCTGCCCAGCGCTCCGACTCGAGCGGCTTGCCTTCGGCGGTCACCTCGTCCCGCTCCAGGATCCCGACCGCGCCGAGCTTGCGCAGCCGGTCCGCCTCGTCGGGCTTGCCGGTCGCCGCCCACACCTCATGGCCACGCTCGGCGAGGATCGCGACGGCCGTGCTGCCGACGCCACCGCTCGCCCCGGTCACGAGGACCGGCCCATCACCCGGTTTGAGCCCCCGCTCCTCGAGCGCCACGACAGACATCGCCGCGGTGAAGCCGGCCGTCCCGATGGCCATCGCATCCCGCGCCGAGAGGCCGCGATCGAGCGATACGACCCAGGCCGCCGGCACACGCTGGTACTCGGCGAAGCCACCGTGACGCGACACGCCCAGGTCGTAGCCGTGGGCGAGGACCGTCGACCCGACCGCGACCGCGGGATCGGTGCTCGCCACCACCTCCCCCGCGAGATCGATGCCCGGGATCAGCGGGCTGATCCGCGCGACCTTGCCGTCGATCTTCGTGGCTAGGCCGTCCTTGAAGTTGACGCTCGACCACGCGACGCGGATCTCGACGTCACCCGGTGGAAGGTCGGCGGCGGCGAACCCGCGAACGCCGCGGTCGATGCGAGGGACGCCATCCTCGTCGATGCGTTCGGCGACGTACGCACGGAACGTCGGCGGGATGGCCACTAGCGCTTGAACATCGCCTGGTAGCGGCGCCGGAAGACATCGATGTCGTGGCGGGCGGGGCGCCACTCGGCCGTTCCGTCCGGGATCGCGTCCAAGCGGCGTTCCGCGGCTCGCCACTCCGCCAGCACCTGTCCGGCGGTGTACACGACCGGCGCGGCGTCGGTCGGTGCGCCGACCGGTTCGAGGACTGCGACGGCCGTCGAGCCATCGGCATTCAGGATCATGGTCGGAAGCGTCAATGGAGATCTCTCCCGGGGATGGGTCCGGATCGTCCTGGCGCCGGGGTGACGGTCCCCGTTCGGACGACATTATCGTCGGGTGCCGCCGCACGGGGCAATGGCAATAGTTTCGGTCGGCCTTACGTCGGCTCCGGGATAGGCGTCGGCGTGGGCGTGGGCTCAGGAGATGGGGTCGGAGTCGGGGTCGGGGTAGGCGTGACCGTCGTCGGGTTCTGCTCCCGCCACAGGAATTCGCGCAAGGTCAAGCCGCTCGATCGGATGACGCGCGCACGGGAACGCCCGACGTACCGATAGTGCCAGGGCTCGTACTGGTAGCACGTGACGGCGGTCTTGCCCTTCGGGTACGACATGACGAAGCCGTACTTCCAGGCATTGGCTTTCAGCCACGCGCCGGCCTTGGTCGTCCCCCAGTCCGAGTAGTTCCACGGCGCCGAGCCACCGTATGCCCGGAAGTCGACGGTCGTGCCGAGCTGGTGCTCGCTGTGCCCGGCGCGCGCGCTCTCCTTGAGGGCGGTCGCGTAGCCGTGGACCCTCACCCAGTAGTCGAACGTCGCCTTCTGCGTCGAATAGCTGCGGTACGCCGACTGGACGACGACGCGGGCGCCGGCCGCGCGGGCCGCACTTGCCATCGCCTTGAGGTCGGCGATCACGTGCCTGCGGACCGAGAAGCCGCCGTTGAGGCCGGCATAGGACGTCGATCGCATGTCGCCGGGCGCGTAGGTGCTCGGCAGCCGGTAGGTCGGGTCGAGCAGCGAACGATGCCAGTACGCGTAGCCGCGGTACTTCGTGAGGACGTCCCCGATCTTGCACGCCGGAAGCGCCGGCGCAGCCGACACCGTCGCGGCGAGACCCGTCAGAAGGGTGGCGACGAGGAGGAGGGCGACGAGGCGGGGCCGTCGGTCCTGCGTTCGCACCATGGCCATAGGGTGCCAGCCTGCAGGCTTGGGTGCCACTCCCCCGAACGTACCGCTCCTCGCGAGTGCGTGCGCAGGCGGGATGGCTAGGGCGTCGGTGTTGGCGTCGGGTCCGGGGTGGGTTCAGGCGTCGGAGCCGGTGTCGCCGTCGGCTTGGCCGTCGGTTTCGCGGTGGGCTTGGCCGTCGGCCTGGCGGTGGGCCTCGGGGTCGCAGCGGGCCGGCAGCCACCGATGCCGCCGGTCGTCGGTGTGCCGCCGGTCCCCTTGGCGACGCGGTACCGATCATGAGGCAGCTTCCCGGCGACCGGGAAGATCGCCTTCGACAGCTTGTCGATGCGTCCGCGGTTCGGCACCTGGATCGAGCCGCGCTTGTCGAAGTCCGACGCGACCATCGGCGACGAGATCACCGCGCGGTACGTATCTTCGCGCCCGATCTTGGCCATCGCGTCGGCGAGATCCGGGAGGACCTTGCGCGGCACGTTCGTCGTGATCGTCTGCGACAGAGCTTTCATCAGGCCGATGGGGTCGTCGATGAATCCGCCGTGGACGATCCGATCCCGGATGCCGGCCAGGACCTCCTGCTGTCGAGCGGCCCGGGTGAAGTCGCTCTCGCCGGCCGGCTTCCTCACTCGCGCGTACGCGAGCGCCTGCTGGCCGTTGAGATGGTGACGTCCCTTCGTGATCGCGAACCCGCGGGTGAAGCCGTATTCGTCGTAGGACGGGTCGCAGAAGGCGCGGGCGACGTAGACGTTGATCCCGCCGATGGTGTCGATGACCCTGACGAAGCCGCCCAGGTTCACCGCCGCGTGGTACGGGATGTCGAGGCTGAGCAGCTCGCCGAGGGCGCCGCGCAGCACGTCGAAGCCGGTCCCATCCGAACCCGGGAATTGCTTCGGGTGGTGCCGGGCGTAGGAAACCAAGCCGTTGATCTTGCCGGTGAACTTGCGCCCGTCGGGCAGCGGCACGTCGACCATGTCGCGCGGCACCGACACCATCGAGACTGTCTCGGCGACCGGGTCCAGTGAGGCGATGATCATCGTGTCGGTCAGGTACGTGTTGCGGCCGACCCCCGCATCCACGCCGACGAGCAGGACGTTGACCCGCGGCACGGTCGGCGTGGCGGACGGCGACGGGCTGGCCGAGGCGCTCGGGCTCGGGACGGGGGTCGCCAGGAAGCTCGGGTCGGGTTCCGGTGTTCCGAGCGACCCGGCCAGCGCTGTCGGCGACGGCTCAGTGAAGATCTCGTCGGCGGTCTCCCTTGCCACCTCCGTGGCATAGCCGGCGAAGGCCTGCGGCACGATCACGGCAACGAGAAAGATCGCGGCGATCGGCAGCGCCTCGCGCCGGCCGGGCCGAGGGAGACGCGGATCCCACACGCTCGACCCGACGGCGAGGAGGCGCCAGCCGAGCAGCGCGGCCTGGATCGCGAGCAGAGCCCAGATGACGGCGGGATCGAACAATGTCGCCGCCAGGCGCGGCCCGCTCGTGGTCGCGACGATGACCAGGCCGAGGACGAGGATCGCGACGATGGGCAGCGCGAACACGGCCGCACGACTGCGGCGGCCGGCGGCCAGATGGCCGAGCCCCGGGAAGATGGCGTCGAGCACGGCAGGCCCGAAGCGGCCAGGGCTGCGCGGGCTCCGGACTTGCGGCTCTTTGCCTCGCGGGTCCTGGCGCCCCGGACGATGGCCTCGTCGCGGCGGTCGCGCGTGGGCGCGATCGCCCCTCACCGGCCTGACGGGACCGGGTCCCTCATTCGACACGCGCCGCAGGGTACCAGACGACGTCGCCTTGCCTGAAGAATGCGACGGCGCTCGCCCGCGCCCGGCGCCCCCACTGGTAGGCGCGTTCGACGGCCACATCCAGCACACTTGTCCGGATGGGCGACGAGCATCGAAGCACTGGCGGCGCCGAGGATCAAGACGAAACGCCCGCCACCCGCGGACCCCTGCAGCGGCTCCGGGAGGGGGCGGAAGCGGCGGCCGAACCACTAATGGACGGCGTCGGCGCCGCCCTCGGGGCTGCTGCGAGCGCCGCGGCCAACACGGTCCGTGAACTGCCCGGCATGCGCGTCAGGCGCATCCGCCGCCTCGCTCGGGATCCGCTCCCGTCGCTGACCGAGCTCCACCCGGAATCCCGGCAGGCGAGCCCCGTGATCATCGGGCTGCGGTCGATCCCGATCGACAAGATCTGTGGCACGGCGGTCGGCGGCGGTGCGCAACGAGGCGGCGACTTCCTGCCGCTCAAGCCGTTCCGTGGGGCGAACTGGGCAGGCCGCTGGCAACGGCTACGCAAGTCACAGGACTCGCTGCAGATCCTTCCACCCATCGAGGTCGTGCGCTACGGCGACTGCTACTGGGTGAACGACGGTCACAACCGGGTGGCGCTGGCTCTCTATTCGAACCAGCAGGACATCGACGCTTCCGTGACCGAGTTGGTGCCTCCGCGCGGCCGCCGGACGGAGCCGATCGGCACGCTCGAAGCAGAGATGGAGGCGGCGAGACCGGTCCGCGCCCGCGGACGCAAGGAGCGCGAGCTCCGAACCCCCGACGACTCGGGATGATTCGACGCCTCCGAATCGTGTGGCCCGATCCGACCCCGTTCCGCCAGCGTGGTGGTCGACCGATCCGCTGGCTCGCCGTCTCCGATGACGAGGACCCGGCCCTCGGCTACGAGGTGAACCGCGAGGCGCTCGGGCGACTCGATGCGATCGTCGGGGCGGGCGATCTCGGACCCTCCTACCTGGGTTTCCTCGGCGACGCGTTCGGTGTTCCGCTGCACTACGTGCGCGGCAATCACGACCACGGTGGCGCTTGGGCGGACACCGCCGCCCACGCCGCTCCCAAGGCCCTCCCGAGTGCCGCGATCGAGAACATCAGTGGACTGCCGGTCCTCACCCTCGAATGGCCCGGCCTTCGTCGCGGAGACCGGATGCGCCACGACAGCAGCGCGACGGCAGATGTGATCAGGCTGATGGTCGGCCTTGCGTGGCGCCGGATCCGCGGCCAGGACCATCCTGCCGTGGTGTTGAGCCACGCGCCGCCGCTCGGTGTCGGCGATCGCGCCGCCGACCCGTTCCATATCGGTTTCTCGGCCTACCGGTGGCTGCTCGATCGGATCCGGCCGCCGCTCTGGCTGCACGGTCACGTCCACCCCGCGAGCGTCGAGGGGTGGCGCCTTGACCACGACGGTTCGACGGTCGTCAACGTGACAGGCGCCGTGCTCGTCGAGATCGAACCGCCGCCCGGCTCTACGGAGTCCGGCGGCCGCGAACCGACCCTGCGTTAGAATGTCGGCCGCTCCACTGGCGAGTGGCCAAGCGGTAAGGCGCCTGACTCTGGATCAGGAGATCGAAGGTTCGAATCCTTCCTCGCCAGCCATCCCTACCAGCCGTAGGGATCGGAGGACTCCCCACCACCATGTCTGGTGGTTGCGTGCGGGATGAGCATGGCGCGGGCTCCAAGAAGGAGCCCCGAGATGCCGCGAAGTTCACCTGATTCGCCTTCTGGACGTTCACCTGATTCGCCCGATGGCGAAGTTCACCTGACTCCGCGCACTCGCAGCCGCGACCCGCGGCGCCACCGCTTCGACGCGGTCGTCGCGGCGTTCGTCGCCGCCTGCCGGGCAGCGGTCCTGTCGGAGCGGACGATCGAGTTCTACCTCGAGGCGCTCGACGCGTACCGGGTCTTCGCTGGCGGCGCCGCGGGCGACCTGACCCTGGCCGACCTCGAGCTGGACCGCGCCCGGGCATGGCTGGCCGACTTCGTCGAACGCGGGCGCAAGCCGGCAACCGTCGCCGCGCGGGCACGGGCACTGTGCGTATTCGGGAACTGGATCGAGGCCGAGCAGTACGTCCGGTCGAATCCTCTCGAGCGGCTCCAGATCCCCAAGGTGCCACGGACGATCGTGGAGACGTTCACAAACGACCAGATGACCGACCTCCTGGCGGCCGCGCCGGCGCCGCTGGCGATCACCCTCCGGATCTTCCTCGACACCGGCGTCCGCCTCGGTCAACGGCTCGCCGGTCAGACCCGAGAAGACGCCCTAGT
>DASTIG010000207.1:0-5977 GCA_035717785.1 Candidatus Limnocylindrales bacterium | reverse complement strand
CCACCATGAAAAGCGCGGCGAGGGCGGTCGTCAGGACGCGGCCATTCACATTCGTCATACACCTCCGCGGGCCGGGCGGTTCCAGCCGGCCGACAGCTGCGACGCAGCCGTCGGTCCGTGGAAGGCGTAACTCGGGATCCTAATCCGGCGGGACGATACGGAGTAGCCGATCGACTCGGTGCACAGGCGCACCCAGTACTTTCGTTTCCCTATTGCTAGGACCGAGCGGGCGATGCATCGTCGAGCCCGCGAAGCCTCAGCGACACCCCGATTGGCGACAGGACACTGGGGCTTCGCTCCAACTGCGAGCGGTCGGCGGCTTGCCCGTACGAGCGCACTGGGGGGTCAAGGATTGAGTCGCCTCGATCGGCGGAGACGAGCCGTCGTCACGACCGCCATGGCGGCGCTGCTCATCTGCGGCGCCCCGATATCGACCGTCCGCGCGCTAACGGCGCCGGATCCGTCCGATGTCGTCCTCGTTCTCGATTTCTCGGCCTCGATCCTCGACGAGGCGCCAGACCGCAACCGCTTCGGCGCCGCCCTCGAGCGGATCGCGGATCGGGTCGAAGAGACGTCGTCGGACCTCCTCGCAGGCGACACGACCGTGTCGATCGTCCAGTTCGCCGCGGTGGCCGCCGACTACCCCGATTGCGCCGATCTGAAGCTCCTCGGCAGCCCGGAGGCCGTCGCCCAGTTCGCCGGCTGTTTGAGATCGGTCGCGAGGGCGTATCGGAAAGGGCTCGATCCCGCGCTCACCCGGAAGATCGGAATCGACACGAACTACGTCGCTGCGATGAACCAAGCGGCGAAGCACCTTCCGCCGGACGCGGTCCGTCCCGCGCTGATCCTGTTCACCGACGGCAGGCATGACGTTCGGGGCGTACCCACCAGCCAGGTACGAGTCGTTCGCGACCGACTCTTCGGGAGTCGCTCGCCGTTCGCGCTGTTGCCGGTCGGTATGGGCCTCGACCCGACGAAGCGCGATGCGCTCGAGAACGGTCTCGTCGGCATGCGGGTACTCACCGACATGCCCCCGTGCGTCAGCGGGAGTACGTTCGACTGGCCCCAGGTCGTCTTCAACTCCCCCGCCGATGCGGGGAATGCCGTCGCGGTAGCGCTCCAGAGCGCCACCTGCACATTCACCGTCGAGCCCCCGCCCCCCGTTCCCGCACCCACGGTAGGTGCCGTGCGGGACATCCAGCTCACCGCGCGCGACGCCGCGATCGCGTTGAACTGGGCCCCGCCCCTCGCCACGTCCGCGTCTGCGCCGGTCGTCGACTACCAGGCCCGCTGCCGCGCCGATGCCGGAGGGTGGATCGAGGCGGATGAAGTCGTGTCGCTCGAGACCAGCGCCATCGTCGATGGACTGACGAACGGGGTGGCGTACCGATGCGAGGTCACGGCGGTCGGCTCGGCGACTGAGGGGACATGGACTCCCGCGACGACCGCGGTCGCGCCGATGCCACGGCCGGCGGCACCTGGAAATCCATCGGTCGAAGCATTCGACCGCTCGCTGCGAATCAACGTCACAACGGCTGCCGCGCCAGGCGTGTCCGCATACCGCTACGAATGTTCGGGCGACGGCGGCGTCACGTGGTCTCGGGCAGTCGAGGTGGGATCGGTCGACACCACGGCGTGGATCGGCGGTCTGACGAACGGCGCCCTGTACATCTGCCGCGCGTACGCGGCGAATGCCGTCGGGATAAGCGAGGCATCGGCGGTGTCGGATGCGGTCATGCCATGCGGATCGGCCGTCGAGTGCACTCCCCTCCTCCGGCCGATCCTCGGCATCCTCGGCGTCGTGCTGGCGGGCGGGGTGCTAGCGGCGTTCGTCACGCTGTACCGGGGGCGGAGACGCGGGTACGTCGTTGCCGTGGTCGATGTCGTTCACACCGCCAATCTCGGACATGGCTCGCGCCTCGGAATCAAATTTGTTCGCGACCCGGACTCGAGGCGGATCGGCGGGATCGCCGCCGCTCGAGGTCCGAAGCCGGACATCCGCATCCGCCGACTTCGCGGTGGCCGCTTCGAGGTAACGGACAAGACGGGCCGCCACGTCACGACGGCCGGCGAGCCGATCGTTGCGGTCGATCCGAACGGTGGACGGCACCAGCTTGTCTTGCACGCATTCGCCACGAATGCGGCATCCGCGGTGTCAGCCGGCCGCTGACGTCAGCCGATCCGGATCCTCGAGCGAATCAAGCGTCTGACCGGCCGGCTTCGGCCGGTCAGACCGCAAGCCCTATTCAGCCCGCCGGGCAGGCCGGTGTGTCGAAGCCTCCGTCGCCGACCGTGAGCGGTGCATTACCGACGTCGCGCGGAATCAGGCCGCCAACCGGCCCGCCATTGGCCGTCGAAGCCGGTGTGCTGTTGGTCCGGTCCGCGCCATCAGTGGCGCCACCGACGCATCGGAGCGGCGTGATCCCGTGGACGTGGCCAAGGGCCGTTCCGACCATCGTCAGGGCCAGGGTCAGTGCCAGGGCTAGGCTGAGCAACAGGCGTCGCATGCAGACGTCCTCCATCCTCGTTCCCCCGGCGTCTGACCTAAGGAACGTCAGGCACGGTCTTTCGGATCTCCCGAATCAGAACATGCCCGCCGTATTCGGCGACTCGGCCGGTGCCTCCTGACCGATGTCCCAGAGCTCCGAGATCCGCCCAGCTTCGAACCGGAAGATGTGCACGACGGCCGCGGGCTGTGCGCCCGGGTTGTGCCGCACGCTCGCGTGAAGGGCGACCAGCGGGCCCTCGGCGATCGTGCGCTGGACATGCACCTCCTTCTGCGGGTTCTCGCGAGCGTTCGCGTCCATGGCTGTCGCCAGCGACTCGGCATCGGGCGCGAACCACGGGTTGTGGTGGACGAAATCTGGCGCCGCATAGCGCTGCATGGCATCACGGGCCCCGCCGCGGGCAGCCCGGGTTAGGAAGTCGATCGCGATCTCTCGGTTGGACTCGGTCTGACGATCCTGCGCTTCGGACAACACCGCCGTCTTCATCGTGGTCATGGCCTGACCTCCGTTGCATGGGATACCGGCAATGGTCCTTGCTGCCGCATTGCGGATGGCACGGTCGCCATGTCTGTCCGCATTGCATGTGTCATGACCCGGACCGGCTAGCCCGACACCGTTGGACGCGCGAGCCGCCATGTCGCCCTCGCGACATCGCGGGACCAACGCAGCTGATACCTGGGTACTAGTGGTCGGTAGTACTTTCGTCCTATGTCGGTCGCCGCAGGGGGCGGAGGCCATCGCCGCATCCCGGGGAGGGAGGTGGTGCCGGGGGAACACATGTCCGAGGGGGACACTTATCAGAGGGGGACACGTGTCCGGGGGGACACGTGTCCGAGGGGGAATCTGAGCAAAGATCGCGGTTTCGCTCGTTCCGAGAGCGCCCGAAACCACATCGAGAGGAATGGTGGTTTCCTATGACGCGCTTCGCACGCGTCCTCGCGCTGAGCACGTCGGTCCTGCTGATCTCAGCCGGCACCGTCCTTGCAGATAGCCCGCACCAGGTCGGGCAGACGTCCATCAACCAGTCTGGCAATAGCCTGACGATCGCCGCATCGATCGCCGGTCTCGGCAATGTGTCGACCGTCACGTTGGACCTGGATGGCACGGTCGACGTGTTCTCGCGCTGCTACAACCGCGGTGGCAACAAGCCGCAGGCGGACAACAAGCAGGAGACGATCGCTGTAAATTCGACCGAGACGTTCCCGGTCAGGAACGGTCGGACCAATGCGTCGTTCACGATCACGCCGCTGTCGACCCTCACCTGCCCAGGCAACCAAGTCGTTCGGATCGAGTCGTTCAGCTTCGACCTGACGATCTCGTACCTGGGCGAAGATCTCGTGCACGCCACGGGCTAGCCTCGCTTACCCGAGGGCACACGGCCCCGCCAGCCTTCACGGGCGGCGGGGCCGTTCTCATGCTGACGATCGCCGAGCCTTAGCTGGGCGTCTCGAGCTCGTCGGCGACACGAGCCTCGGCGACGTCGATGGCCGCCCGCAGGTCAGTCGATCCCTCGGGGCTGGCCCATCCGATGCCGATCCTCACGAGATCTGGCGCGCGGAGCACGGATTCACACGCGGCGCGCACACGTTCAACGAAATTGATCGCGGCGATCTCGTCGGTTTCCGTCAGGAGGATGGCGAACCGTGTGCGATCGATCCGCGCGATGTGATCGCTCGAGCGGCTTTCCACGGACATCGTCCTCGCGAGCTGGATAAAAAGCCGCTCCGCCACGTCCGTCCCCCACGCCCGGGCGAAGTCGTCAAGGCCCGCGACGTCGACGAGCACCACGGTGGCCGGCCGGCGGTAGCGACTGACCCGAGCAACCTCACTCGAGATGACTCGATCCCAGAGACGCGGCCCATCCGTTCCGGTCAGCGGGTCGGTCCAGCCCGAAGGTGCAGCGGGCAGGCCGTCTGGGGCAGCCCCGACCCCCTTGACCTCGACGTCGTCGGCTTGTGGTTCCTGGTACATGCCGGGGCGCGATGCCTCCTGAGTACGCTCGCAAATGCGTTCGGCCCCGGACCCGATCGGCGAGCGAGGACATGGTCTAGCTATCGGGTTGCCACGACTCGGCCCGAGTGGTACCCGGTCGCTCCGCCGAAGGTCCCGCTCAGGGTGCAAAGTCGCCGAACCGGAGGTCATACGAGGCCGAACAGCTATCGAACGCACGTTCGCCTCAGGCCACGAAACCTGCTAGACTGTCGACCGGCGCCGGTTTCGAGCGCCAACGATACGCGGCTACACGATCACTCCTCTCTGGTTTCGGCGAGACAGGTTTCGCTGAGGCCGCACGAGATGGAGTGTTTTCATGTTTTCGACGACCACAGACAAGACCCTGATCTGTAGCGACTGCGGGCAGGAGTTCGCGTTCACCGCGAGCGAGCAGCAGTTCTACGCAGATCGGCAGTTCAGCGAGCCACGTCGCTGTCCGTCCTGTCGCGCCAGCCGCAAGGCAGCGCGCGGCGATGCGGGCGGTGCCACTGGCGGCGGGTACTCCAGCGGCTACTCGGGCGGCTCCTCGGGCGGCGGCTACGACCGCGGTCCCCGCGAGATGTTCAGCGCGACGTGCGCGAGCTGCGGCCGCGAGGCGCAGGTCCCGTTCCGACCGAACGGCACCAAGCCCGTCTACTGCAGCGACTGCTTCTCGAAGCAGCGCAGCTACTAGACCTCGACTGATCGATCGACCGAAGCCCGGCGGACCCGCCGGGCTTCATCGATTCCTGCCGGCGGCAACCCGGGCGACCGATCCTGGTGGGCCTACCTGTGATGCGGCCCATGCGCATCGGTCGACCAACCCCTGCCGGACGCCGATGCTTGTGCATCACTCCAGTCTCCCCAAGCCGTCGCGGGTCGCTGAACGTGCGATCAGTGGCGAGGTTCTAGGACGACGATCGCCGTCTCCCGTGATCGAAGGGCAGCGTTGGCGTCCGTGTAGGCCGCGGTCCCCAAACCGCTCAGCATCGACCAGAGGCGCGGTCGCTCCTCGGCCGTCGCCATGCGCGCCGTCACCTCGCGCGACCCACCTGGAAGCTCGACGGTGGCCTCCGGATTCGCCTGCAGATTGAGCCACCAGGCGGGCTCGGGGTCGGCCCAGCCGTTCATGGCCGGGGTGATCAGGTTGGCGCCGTCCTCCAGGTAACCGAGGATCGCGACGCGCCGCTGGCCGGTGCGACGCCCGACAGTCGACAGTCGGAGCATCCCCCACCGCTCGCTCGTCGGGGTCCGCAGACCGAACTTCCCGCCGGTGAGCGAGTAGGCTGCCCGATGCAGGCTCCAGATGGTCTTGATCACCCAGCGGGGTGGCATGCGCGATGCTTGGATCGCTTGCTGCGTCATGTTGGCCTCCCGTACCGTCTGTTGGTGTCTACGGTGTAGACTACGGCGTAAACATAGCGGGCCGGTGACGTCGCGTCAAGGCCCGCGGCAAATCGAGGTGGATCGATCGAGATGGTGAGTCAGGCAGGAGCGAA
>DASTIG010000206.1:0-2629 GCA_035717785.1 Candidatus Limnocylindrales bacterium | reverse complement strand
GCCTCCGCCACGCCATCCCCGGCACCGTCCGTCGCGACGATCCCCACCGCCTCACCGTCCCTCGCCGTGACGCCATCCCCGAGCCCGGTCGTGACCGCTGCGCCGACGCAGACCCCCGTGCCGACGCCGACCCCGACCCCGGGCGGCCGCCAGGCCCGGATCACGGGCATCACGGTCAGCAACGGCACGTATCTGGTCGACTACGACGTCTTCAACTTCTCGCCTGACGTCCTCGATCGTCATATCCACTTCTTCTTCGACACGATCCCGCCGGACCAGGCCGGCACGCCGGCCAAATCCAGCAACTGGATCCTGTACGACGGTCCGGTGCCGTTCGACCGCTACAAGGTCAGCGATCGCCCGACTGGCGCGTCGCAGATGTGCGTCCTCGTCGCACGGCACGACCACTCGGTCATCCAGAACACCGGCAACTGTTTCGACCTCCCCTCGTAGGCGGACGCGGATGACCGATCTCGCGACCGAGGTCCGCGCGATCGCCGAGCTGGCCCGGGGTGTCGCCCGGGAGACCGGTCAGGCCGCGGCCGTCGATTCCGTCGTACGACGCCTCGATGAACCGCTCCGCGTCGCGATCGCCGGACGCGTGAAGGCCGGCAAGTCGACGTTGCTGAACGCGTTGGTCGGTGAGCGCCTCGCTGCGACCGACGCCGGGGAGTGCACCCGGATCATAACGTGGTACCGGCACGGGCTCGGGTATCGGGTGACCGCCGACCTGCGGCCCGAGGGCCACGCCGATCTCGAGTTCAAGCGACAGGACGGCGAGCTGCTGATCGACCTCGGGACGCACGCAGTCGAGGACATCGAACGCATCGAGGTCGGCTGGCCGTCGGCCAAGCTCGAGTCGATGACGCTGATCGATACGCCAGGGCTCGGCTCGACCGACGAGCGGGCGTCGATGCGCACGACCGCATCGCTGCTCGACGCGGGCGTCGACAGCCCGGCCGAGGCGGATGCCGTCGTCTATCTGATGCGCCATCTGCATCACGGCGACGCGCGCTTCCTCGAGGCGTTCATGGACCACTCGATCGCGCAGGCCTCGCCGGTCAATGCGGTCGTCGTCCTGTCGCGCGCCGACGAGATCGGCGCCGCACGGCCGGACGCGCTCGATTCGGCGCGTTCGATCGCGGAACGGTATGCGACAGATCCCCGCGTCCGCGAGCTCGCGTCGGGCGTGCTCCCCGTCGCGGGCCTGCTCGCCGAGACGGGCGCGACGCTGCGCCAGGAACAGTTCGACTGGCTGCGCGCGCTCGTCCGGCTCGAGCCCGACGTGCGAGATCAGTTGATGACGTCAGTCGAGCGCTTCCGCGACCCGGAGCGCAACCCGCTGGGCGAGGAGATCCGCGAGGACTTGCTGGCCCGGCTCGGGCTGTATGGGGTTCGCCTGGCGGTCCGACTGATCGCAGACGGGGATGTGCGCAGTGCCACCGCATTGTCGGAGGCGTTGTTGGAGCACTCCGGGATCCGCGCCTTGCAGCGGGTACTCGCCGAGGCCTACGGCGAACGGGCGGCCCTGCTGAAGGCGAGGTCTGCGCTGGTCGCGCTCCGGGCGATCGCGACGAAGCTGGGACGGGACGGCGTTGCCGGCTCGGCAAACGTCACCGAGGCGATCGATCGATTGGAGGCGTCGTCGGGCGCACTGGCGCTGCTTCGACTGCAGCATCTCGTGCTCGCCGGCCATCTCGAGCTCGACGCTGGTGAGCTGGACGAGGTCGGCCGGCTGTGGGGGTCGGGGCGGGATGCCGAGCGGGCCGGACTGGCGGCCGGCGCGTCCCCGGTCGAAGTCCGAGCGGCGGCTCTGGCCGGTGTCGAGCGCTGGCGCGGCCGGGCGGGCAACCCGCTCAGTGATCGCCGTACGATCGAGGCGGCCGAGATCGTGAGCCGCGCCTATGAGGAGATCCACGCTGCGGCCAAGTGACGCTGTCCAGCCACCGCGCGACCAACGCTCAGAGGGTCAGATGGCCCGCCTACGTGCGGTGGTCTTCTTGGCGCTCCTCGTGCTGGGGTGCGTTCCCGCCCCTCGGGCTCCTGTGACGCCGTCGGTGTCGTCCGCACCAACGAGTGCGGTGCCTTCGGGTTCCCAAGGCGTCTCCCTCACCCTCGAACAGGCCGCTGCGGCGTATTCCGCCATCGCGGAGCCCTACAACGCGGCTATCGACCGGGCCGACGAGCTCTACGACCCTCGGGCGTCACTGAAGGACCACCAGCGCTATTGGGCATTGATCGCGGAGGCGGACGCGACATTCCTCGAAGGCGTCAAGCAGATTGCCTTCCCGCCTGAGGTCCAGACCGCTGCGACGACCCTCATCAAGGCCGACACCGCGTTCCAGCAGCGAGCACGTGCGGCGTCGCGTGCCGATAGCCCCGCCGAGGCCATCTCCTTGTCAGCGGCCGCCAACGATGCGGCCGACGCTGCGGCCGACAAAGCAGAGGTCCTACGGGAGGCCCTGGGCCTGGAACCCAACTACTGACGTCCGACCGGCATCTCTAACCAGCTTGCCTGTCCGGGCGACTCCCCTTTGATGACCAGCGGGATCGCTGGGTGATGTGACCGCGTGGTGGCATGAGGTCATATCACCCGGCAGCGAAACAACACCTGGCACGCGGCCCCGCC
>DASTIG010000205.1:0-2285 GCA_035717785.1 Candidatus Limnocylindrales bacterium | reverse complement strand
CTTCGCGAGCTCGCCCGCGGTGAGCGCGCGGTGGTCGTCCAGTTGGCGGACCCGGCGACGGTGTCCACCCTGCTCGATGCTCTGGCGCACACTCTGCCGGCCGTCGAACGACGGATCCGCGACGAGACCGGCAGGCAGCGCCGCCACGTCAACGTGTTCGTCGGCGAGGTCAACATTCGCGACGGCGCTGGGCTCGAGGAGGCCCTCGCCGACGGCGCCGAGGTATACGTGATCCCCGCGGTCTCCGGCGGGTCTAGCGTGAGCCCTCATGACGACGTTCCAGCCGCCTGTGTCCACTCCTGACCTGAAGCCGCGGTCTCGCGCCGTCACCGACGGTCTCGAACGCGCTCCAGCCCGCGGCATGCTGCGGGCCGTCGGCATGACCGACGACGACTGGGAAAAGCCGCAGATCGGCGTGGGATCGTCATGGAACGAGATCACCCCATGCAACCTTTCGCTGAACCGGCTCGCGAAAGCGGCCAAGGAGGGCGTGCACGCCGCCGGAGGGTTCCCGATGGAGTTCGGGACCATCTCGGTCTCGGACGGGATCTCGATGGGCCACGAGGGGATGCACTACTCCCTGGTCTCCCGCGAGGTCATCGCCGACTCGGTCGAGACTGTTTTCGGGGCAGAACGACTCGACGGCGGTGTTCTGCTCGCCGGCTGCGACAAATCCGAGCCGGCGATGTTGATGGCAGCGGCGCGGCTCGACGTCGCCGCTGTGTTTCTCTACGCCGGATCGATCCTGCCCGGCCGGGTCGGCGACCGTGAGGTCACCATCATCGATGCTTTCGAGGCGGTCGGCGCGTGTGCCCGCGGATTGATCAGCCGAGAGGAGGTCGACGCGATCGAGCGCGCGGTCTGCCCCGGCGAAGGCGCGTGCGGCGGAATGTACACCGCCAACACGATGGCCAGCGCGGCAGAGGCGATGGGAATGGCGCTTCCCGGTAGCGCCGCGCCACCCGCGGTCGACCGGCGCCGAGACGGCTACGCTCGCCGCTCCGGCGAGGCCGTGGTCGAGCTGATTCGTCGCGGTATCACAACGCGCGACATCCTCACCAAGGAGGCGTTGGAGAACGCCGTCGCGGTGGTGATGGCGCTCGCCGGCTCGACGAATGCGGTTCTGCACCTGATGGCTATCGCGCACGAAGCCGACATCCCGCTCGGTCTGGATGACTTCAACCGCATCGGCGATCGCGTCCCGCATTTGGCGGACGTCAAGCCCTTCGGCCGGTACGTCATGACCGACGTTGATCGGATCGGTGGCGTTCCCGTCGTGATGCGTGCGCTGCTCGACGCGGGCCTACTGCACGGCGACTGCCTGACGGTCACCGGGAAGACCATGGCCGAGAATCTCGCCGCCCTAGCTCCGCCAGATCCAGACGGCAAGATCATCCACGCGCTGTCCGAACCGATCCACCGGACCGGCGGCATCGTGATCCTTCGTGGCTCGCTCGCCCCGGGTGGTGCCGTCGTCAAGACGGCCGGATTCGAAGGCACGGTGTTCGAAGGAATCGCCCGCGTCTTCGACGGAGAACAGGCCGCGATGGACGCGGTTGAAAACGGGACGGTGCGGGCTGGCGACGCGGTGATCATCCGGTACGAGGGGCCGAAGGGCGGGCCCGGAATGCGCGAGATGCTCGCGGTGACCAGCGCGATCAAGGGCGCCGGTCTGGGCAAGAGCGTGCTTCTCGTCACGGACGGCCGGTTCTCCGGTGGCACAACCGGCCTCTGCGTCGGCCACGTGGCGCCAGAGGCGGTCGACGGCGGACCGATCGCATTCGTGCGGAACGGCGACCGGATCCGGTTGGACGTCAATGCCCGCTCGATGGACTTGGTCGTCGACGCTACTGAGTTGGCCGTTCGGCGCGATGGCTGGTCGGCGCCACCGGCCAAGCACCAGCGTGGCGTGCTGGCGAAGTACGCACGGCTGGTGGGCTCGGCGTCCATCGGGGCCGTCTGCGACTAGCTGCGCTGGTCGCAGCGCCGAACGTACTGGTTCTGGCCGCCTTCGATTGATGCCGCGCAGCCGCGCGTAGCGTCGATGCCATGTCGTGGCACCCTTTCCGGCTCGCGGCCGCCTACGCCGTTCCCGTCGCCCTCGTGATCGCCGCGGTGACGGGGTGGCCCGCAGGCAGCCCGACGGCCGTCGCGCTCATGACGACTCTCCTGATCGCATGCCAGGTCTGGTTGTTTCAGGCGCACCTGAGGAGCGCACACGCGGCGCGGCTCGATCCACTGACCGGCTTGCCGGGCCGGGCGTTCCTCGTCGACCGCATGCGACG
>DASTIG010000204.1:0-4940 GCA_035717785.1 Candidatus Limnocylindrales bacterium | reverse complement strand
GAAGAACTGCTTCCAGGTCTTCACCTCCTCGGTCACGAATTTCTTGCGGACAGCGATGCCTGTCGTCCCCCAGTCCTTGGGGACGTGGTACTTGTTGTATTTGGCGTCGGGGCCGGTGGGATCGTAGAAGTTCTGGAACGTCGGGTTGATCAACGCGGCGTTCGGGATGCGCGAGAAGTCGAGCTCGACGATGAAGCCCTCATCTGCCATCACCTTGACGAACTCGGCCGTGGGGGAGGCGATGTCGTAGAGTCCGGTCGCGCCGCCCTGGAGCTTGGTGAGCAGCGCCTCGTTGGAGTCGTAGATGTCGTAGGTCCAATCGGCGATGTTGTAGCGCGTCTTGAACTCTTCGATGTTGTCCAGGTCGATGTACTCGGCCCAGTTGTACATGAACAGCGCGCCCTCGGTCGCATACGACGGGGCGGGGGCCACCGACGGCCCGCCACTGCCTGCCGGTGCCGATGCCGCAACGCTCGCCGCGGCCGACGGTGCGGCCGACGACCCACCACCCCCGCTGCACGCCGCCAGGAATGCGGCGCTCGCCGACAGCGAGCCGGCCTTCAGGAAGCCACGTCGATTGATTGGTGCCCGGGCCATCTGCCGGACGATCCGCTCGATGTCCTGATCTCCCACGATAGATCTCCTCCTCCCGGTCGACCCGGGTCCTGGCAACCTCACCCTGCGAGGACGAGGTTCGCCTCCTCGTTCCACCGGACGACCACTGGGTCACCCGGACCGACCCCTGGGGCGCCCCCGGCGCCCGCGGCGTTCTGATGGCGGACGATCACCTCGCCCGCCTCCTCCGTTGCGACGCGATATTCCGTCGTGTCGCCGAGGTACGTCCCCTGCTGCACGCGTCCTCGGATCTGCGCTGTGCCCGGCGCTGCGGCCGTGGCCTCCTCCTCGGGGACGACCTCGAGCCGTTCGGGACGGGTCACGACGACGACGACATCCCCGGCGGTCGGTCGAGCGTCGGGGTCCGTTATGCGCCCGCGCAGCGACAACCCGCGATTGGTGCGAACGACGACCCGCCCGTCGCCGTCGCCCTCGACGACCGTGGCGTCCATGAAATTCGACGTCCCGATGAAGTCCGCCACGAACCGGTTGACCGGTCGTTCGTACAGGACCGTCGGGTCGCCCTTCTGCTGCACGACGCCGTCGCGCATCACGACGATCACGTCGCTCATCGTCAGCGCCTCTTCCTGGTCATGGGTCACGTAGACGAACGTGATCCCGACCTCGCGCTGGAGGGCCTTGAGCTCGAGCTGCATCTCCTTGCGGAGCTTCAGGTCGAGGGCGCCGAGCGGCTCGTCGAGCAACAGCACGGTCGGCCGATTGACCAGTGCCCGAGCGAGCGCGACGCGCTGCTGTTGGCCGCCGGACATCTCCCAGGTGCGGCGTTTTCCGTAGCCTGTGAGGCGGACGAGATCGAGAGCCTCGGCGACGCGTCGGCCCTCCTCCTTCTTGTCGACCTTGCGTTGCCGGAGGCCGTAACCGACGTTCTGGTTCACGTCCATGTGCGGGAACAGCGCGTAGTGCTGGAAGACCGTGTTGACGTTGCGCCGGTACGGCGGGACGCCCGCGATCGGCTGCCCGGCCAGGAAGATCTCGCCCTCGGTCGGCTGCTCGAACCCCGCGATCATCCGGAGCGTGGTCGTCTTGCCACAGCCCGACGGCCCCAGAAGGGAGTAGAAGTCCCCACGCTCGATCGAGAGATCCATGCCGTCGACGGCCGTGACCGTATCGAACCGCTTGGTGACTCCCTGGATCAGGACGTCGGGGGCGTCCGTCGCGCGTGAGGCGTGCGGCGTGACGGTGGAACCGTCAGGCCGGGCGTCGATCGTCGGGGAAGCGGTCAACGGCGGTCCTCGCGCGATGGTGCCGGGCATCGAGCATCGGTCGCTGTAGCGCTGCTACAGGCCCCCGCATCCTAGGGGCGCTGCCCGCGCTCGTCAACGCGGTCGTTGTTCGAATCTCGCAGCGGTAGGCCTTTGCGACATGCTGTCATCGTGGCATCCTGAACCTATACTTCAGTTACCCGAAGTCGAGCGCGTGCAACAGGGGACGCCAGCGCATTGGTCACGGAGCTGCAACTCGGGACCCGCATCCGGACACTGCGGCAGGCTCGTCGGCTGACCCTTCGCGACGTTGCGGAGCGCGCCGGGGTCACGGAGAGCTTCCTCTCCCAGGTCGAGCGCGACGTCACGAGCCCGTCGATCGCCACGGTCCAGCGCATCGCCCGCGCGCTCGATCTGTCGATCGCCCAGCTGTTCGCGCACGACGCGGATACAGGCCGCGTCGTGCGGCGCGAAGCACGCCGGCGGGTCGAATACCCGGGCCTGAGGGCCGTCGACGAGTTCCTGACATCGAACCTTGCCGGTCGGCTCCAGGTGATCATTTCGACCATCCAGGCCGGTGGTGGCACGGGCGCGGACCCGTACACCCATGAGTCCGACGAGGAGACCGTCATCGTCCTGACCGGTGTCCTCGACCTGTGGGTCGGCGACGAGCACTACGTCCTGCGCGAGGGAGATGCGATCACATTCCCGTCGCGCGTCCCGCATTGGAATTCAAACACCGGCACAGATCCCGCAACGGTCCTGTTCTGCATGACTCCGCCGAGCTTCTGACCCGGTCCGGTGCCCCGCGGCACCGGGTTGGGACCTTCGGGTCGGCACGGGGAGTGCCGCCCGGGCGGTAGGCTTGTCCCATGGAACGACGTCTGGCCGGGCGCGGACGCGCCCATCGCCTCGTCCTCGCCGGAACCCTCGGCGTCGCCATTCTCGGGGCGATGCCATGGTCCGCGGCGGCCGACGAGTCGCTCCCGCCGGAGTCCTCGGAACCGACGGCGACCACCGAACCGACCCCCAGCCCGACCGCTTCACCGGAGCCCACACCTGCCCCTGCCGCGGCGCCGGAGCCAACCACGGCCCCTGCCTCGGATCCGACGCAGACTCCCTCGCCGGCGACGAACACGCCGGACCCGACTGCGACACCGACGCCTTCGCCGCCGTCCTATACGCTCGCCAGCATCAACCTGTATCGGTCGACGGCGATGGTCCGCCAGTACACCAGCTACTGGTGCGTGCCGGCCACCGTCCAGTCCATGGCCAACCTGATCCTGCGCACGAGCAACCGGAGCTACTCCCGGCAGGGCTACATCTACAAGCTCACCCGGCTGCACAACCGCTACCGGTACGTCACCAAGGGCAACGACCCACAAGGCTGGGCGTGGTCCCTGCGCTACTTCACAGGTGGCCGGAACTACCAGGCGCGCGCGTACTCCGACAAGACCGCCGCGATCAACTCGATCGCCGCCTCCATCTCCAGGACGAAGCACCCGGTCGGGGTCACCGTCTACGCGGGTAGGCACGCCTGGGTGGTGCTCGGCTACAAGCAGACCTACGACCGGGACGAACCGTCGAAGAAGACGCTCCTCGGCCTGTACGTGAGTGGGCCGCTGGGGACGACGCGGGATCGCTGGCCCTACAAGTACCTCACCGTCGCCCAGTTCCGCGAGGTCTTCACGCGCTATCACGAGTGGCAGCGCAGCGTGCCCTGGGAGGGCAAGTGGGTGGTCGTCGCCCAGTGACCTGACCGCGGGCGCCGGGCCAGAGGCCGGTCGGCGGCGCTACGATGACCGGCGAATGTATGCCGTCATCATGGCCGGCGGCGGCGGGACCCGGCTCCACCCGCTGAGTCGCCCCGAGCGTCCCAAGCCCTTCCTGCCCCTCGTCGGCGACGAGACCCTCCTCCAGGCGACCGACCGGCGCCTGCGTGCGCTGACCGATGACATCACGGTCGTCACCGATCGGCGCTACGAGCGGCTCGTCCGCGACCAGGTGCCCGACGCCGCACTCCTGCTCGAGCCGATGGGGAGGAACACCGCCGCGGCGATCACCCTGGCGACCGCGGCGATCGATCGCCCGGCCGACGAGGTCATGCTCGTGATCCCGGCCGACGCCCACATCGAGCCGGCGCGCGAAAGTGTCTACCAGGACGTGCTCCGCTCTGCGGCCGAGCACCTTGCGACGGGCGCCTTCGGCATCGAGGATCCGCTAGTCACGCTGGGGACGCAGGTGACGCGGCCGGCGACCGAGTACGGGTACCTGTTGCCGAAGCTCGCGGAGCGCGCCGAGGTAGGCGGTCTCGAGGCGTACCCGCTCAGCGCATTCGAGGAGAAGCCCAAGCTGGCTCGTGCCGAGGACCTGTTCGAGCGCATCCCCGGTGCGGCATGGAACGCTGGCATGTTCCTCTGGCGACGCCGCGCCATCAGGGCGGCCCTCCTTCGCTACACGGGTCTCGTCCAGTCGCTCGAGCCGATGGCCGGAGCACCGCAGCTTCTTGAGAAGGCCTACGAGGCGATCCAGCACGCGCTATCGATCGACCATGCGGTGATGGAGGGAGCGGCACGCAACGGCCAGGTCGTCATGGCGTCGATGGACGTCGGATGGTCGGATCTCGGGTCCTGGACGGCGCTGCTGGCGGCCAACGGGGCGCGGGGCGAGGGCGCGGTCGTCCAGTCCGGAGAGACCATCTCGGTCGAGGGCGACGATCTCATCGTCCGCCGAGTGGCCGGGCGACTGGGCGTCATCGCGCCACCCGAGCGCGGTAGCATGACGGCGGCGCAACCGATCGCCGTGCTGCGCGGGTCGGCGCCCGACATCGACATCGTCAACGCGCTCATCGACCGCTGCGCGCAGCCTGGAGGCTGAGTGTCCACGACCGCCGGCATGTCCGCGCCGACATCGATCGTCTTCGGCACGGACGGCTGGCGGGCCCGCATCGCCGACGAGTTCACGTTCGACAACGTCCGCCGCTGCGCCGACGGCGTGGCCTACTACGTCACCGAGCAAGGGGCCAACGCCAAGGGTGTGGTCGTGGCGTTCGACCGGCGGTTCGCCTCGGAACACTTCGCCGAGGCGGCTGCCGAGGTACTC
>DASTIG010000203.1:0-8818 GCA_035717785.1 Candidatus Limnocylindrales bacterium | reverse complement strand
ATGAGTGCGTATTCGGCCAGGCCCTGTCCGTCCTCGTCCCCACGGAGTCGGTCCACGAAGGACACGACACGAGTTGTCATGTGTTTCACCCCCTTTCCACGAAGGTGCCGTCAACGTACGTCCCGCCGCCTCGATGTCAATAGGTCCCTCGGGTCATTGCGGCATGGACGCACCGGAGACGGAGAGACCGCCGTGCCACGCGGGACGCCGGCGGTCTCGATCGGTTGGCGGCTCGGCTAGACCGAGTTGCCGACGGTGCTCAGGATCGAGCTGACCTGGTTGCCCAGGAAGATCAGCGCGATGATGGCGATGATCGCGATGAGTGCGAGGATCAGCGCGTACTCCGCGAGACCCTGGCCTTCGTCGCGTCGGAACGAATCGATAAGAGCAAGAAACTGCGTCATGTATGGACACCTCCTTTCCTAAGAAAGCTCCCCGCTGAACGGAGGCCACGCGACCCTACGGTCGCACATCGTGTCTGTCAACTCGGCCGAAGGTACCTAGCGGTGCGTCTGCAAAACGAAAGACCGCCGGTCGCTTGACCGGCGGTCCGTCCGTTGTCGGAAGTCGGTGCTAGACCGAGTTGCCGACGGTGCTCAGGATCGAGCTGACCTGGTTGCCCAGGAAGATCAGCGCGATGATCGCGATGATCGCGATGAGTGCGAGGATCAGCGCGTACTCCGCGAGACCCTGGCCCTCCTCGTCACGGCGAAGCGTGGCGAGGAACGAGGTGAAGAGCGCCATTCGTCGGTGCCTCCTGGATGAGTACTCACCCCCAGTCGAGGGCTGGGCCACTATATGGAGAGGTCACCGATCCTGAAACTGAGACGATGGTACCGGCGGTGCTCTCCGTGCACCGGTACCCGGTCAGCCGCCGGTGGCGCGGTCGATCGCGATGCCGATGGCGGCGAGCGCGTCAGACACGGTTCCACCGAACACCACCAGCCAGACCGCCGTCAGGGCGCTCGAGATGGCCAGGATGAGGCCGTACTCGACGAGGCCCTGGCCCTGGTCGCGCCGGCTCATGCGCCGGTCGTCGGAGCCGTCGCCTCGAGCGCCGGCAGGTCGGTCGCCAGGTGGAGATGTCCGCCGTCGGCCCGCAGCTCTGCCTCGACGCCGACCGAAACGGCGCGGTCCTGTATCTCGTGCCATGTCGCGGACGGCAGGACGACGATGGACGCCCGGACGGCGGCCGCCGCGGCGTCACGTTTCGCGGTCCGTCGATCCTCGACGAGCGCGGCGAGGGCAGGCGGCAGGTTCTTGCCGGCCTCCTCGGTCGGGATGGCGATATCCGTCGGCGCCGTCGCCACCGCCGCTACGGCACGCGTCGCAACGACGTCGGCGGTCAGCCGATCGCCCCAGTCGAGCTTCATCGAGATGAGGTCCGGTTCGGCGCCGAGGTAGCCCGCCAGGGCCTCATCGAGCATCCGGAACAGTCCGCTCTCGAGATCCATCGGCAGGCGCTGGTCCTGTCCCATCGATTCGAACTCCACCGGGATGCCGGCCCGGCGGCTGCGCTCCCGCGTGGCGCGTCGGAGCGTGGGGACGAGGCCGAGGTCGTCGAGCACCATCGGCCGGACGTCGAAGATGAACGTCTTCGTCGCGTCGAGAGTCTGCTGGACCATCGCCACCAGGTGCTGTACCTCGACGGCCGACGCCTCGGGGTCCTTGCCGACCAGCCGCTCGACGATCTGGGCCTGCAGGACGATGTTCGTGAGGCTCTGGGCAGGGCCGTCGTGCATCGCCCGAGCGATCTCGCGTCGGAGGTCCTCTTGGGCGCCCATGAGTAGCCGAGCAACGGCCGGCGGCATCGGTGCGTCGCCGGCGCCGGCAGCGCCACGGGTCCCTTCGGCTTCGACGCCGCTCAACGCGTCGATGTAGCTCACGATCGCATCGCGGTAGCGCGCAAGCGCGCGGCGCTTGCCGTCGAGCACCTCGACCTGCGTCTCCATCAGCGCCGCCCGTTGGGTCAGCCCGACCAGGGCGGCCGTCTGTTCGAGACGCTCGGTGATGTCCGCGCTGCCAGACAGGCCCTCCAGCTTGTCCGTCGTGGAGGTGCGGCGCGCCTCGTGACGGGCAGCCTCGGTCCGGGCCTGGGAGATGAGCAGGTCGACCTCGTCTAGTTCCTTGTCGAGGGTGAGGAGGTCGTCGGCGAGCCGCGTCGACAGCGCGTCGACGCCCGAGGTCTGCTGGGTCGCGGTGTCGTTCGCCATCAATCCTCTGGCATCCGGATCCAACCCTGGCGCATCGCGTACACGACGGCCTGGGTCCGGTCGTTGACCGACAGCTTGCGCAGGATCGAGCTCATGTGGTTCTTGACGGTCTGCTCGCTGATCGTCAGCGCATAGGCGACCTGCTTGTTGGTCATGCCCTGCGCGATGTTGTCGAGGATCTCGACCTCGCGCGGAGACAGCGGGGCGAAGATCGGTGCGGCCTCCTGGCCGTAGACCGCCAACTCGCGGAACTCCTTGAGGACCCGCGTGGCGACCGCCGGCTTCGAAAAGACCTTGTCGTTGATGAGGAACTCGCCGTCGGCGACGCGCCGGATGATCGTGACGAGGTCGTCCGGTCCGACGTCCTTCAGGATGAATGCCGCGGCACCCGCCTTGATGGCGTCGAACAACGAGTCCTCGTCTTCGTTGACTGCGAGGACGATGATCCCCGTCGCCGGCAGCTCGCGCTTGATGCGCTGGGTCGTCTCGATCCCGCCGGGCGCCGGCAACGACAGGTCCATGAGGATGATGTCCGGCGACGTCTCCAGGGCACGGTCGACCGCGCTCCTCGAGTCCTCGGCCTCACCGACGACATCGAGGTCCGACTCCCGAGAGAGGATGTTGGCGATCCCGACCCGGAACAGGGCGTGATCGTCGACGATCAGGATCCGGGTCATCTCGCCGGCGGCGCGGCGGTCGGGACCACCCCGACGCCGATCCGGCCCGCCGTATTCGGTTGCGCTCATCCGTTCTCCTTTGCTCCCGTCAGGTCCCCCGTCGGGATCGCGAGCCGGACCACGGTACCGCCGTCCGGTCGAGATCGTACGTCGAAGCGGGCGCCGATCAGCTCGGCGCGCTCATTCATGACCTGCATGCCGAAATTGCGGCGGCCACGATTGGCCACCGTGCCCATATCGAATCCGCGACCATCGTCGCGGATCTCAAGGGTCCATTCATCGCCCGTCACGTCGGTGCTGACCATGACGGTCGAGGCACCGGCGTGCTTGCGAACATTCTGAAGAGCCTCCTGCGCGACGCGCAGGACCACCGTCCGTTGTCGATCGTCGAGACGATCGCTCGGGGCCCGAAGGTCGGTCGTGACGCCCATCCGTGTCGCCGATCGAAGACCATCGACGGCATCGACGAGGGCGACGTCGAGGCCGGCCGCATCGACCGTCGCCGGTCGCAGCTCGGAGATGAACTCGCGGACGTTGGCCAGCTCGCGACGCAGCAACGCGCGGAGCTGGCGCAGGCCGACCATCGCCGCGTTCGGGTCGCGCTCGATCAGACGTTCGATGTCGTCGACCTCGAAGATGGCGTTCGTGAGGGCCTGGGCCGGCCCGTCGTGGATCTCGCGTCCGATCCTGGCTCGTTCGGCGTCAAGCGCCTCGAGGACCATCGCGGCGGCGTCCATCGGGTTCGGAGTATAGGGCTCGGTCATGGGGCATTCCCCGTGCAGCCGATCTCATAGACGGTCGTCTTCGCGAGCGGATCCTCGCCAGCGTCCGCATACGGGCCGAGCTCGACCGGTACGAAGCACTCCGCGCCCGGGCGGGCTGCCGCGAGATCGGTCGGCCAATGATCGCCTTCCGGACTGGTGAGGATGAGGTACCGGGTGCCGAACTCGCTCACGAGATCGAGCACGTCCGTCGGCGGTTCGTCCGGGAGAGCCAGCGTCGACACGCGTTGCGTCTCGGCCACCCAGATGGGGAAGTTGCTCATCAGGCGCATCCCGGGCGCGCTGAGCGGCCGGTCCACGGCTGCCATCCGATCTGTCAGCTCCTCATACAGCCGCGCGGTCTCGCGCGAGCCCTGCCCGAAGCCGGCCAGGAGCACCACCGAGAAGAGCAGGCTGGTCGCGACACCCATCGTCGCACCGAGCCAGCCGACCTCCTTGGTCCACCCGAGGCGGCGACCCAGAGCGGCCAGCGCGGCGTCGAGCGCCAGCAGCGCGGAGAGGACGATCAGGACATGGACCGGGCCGGCCGCATGGAGGAACGTGCCCCACGTCGTCGCGACCGGGAAGACGAGGCTGGTCACGAGGAAGGTGATCAGGCCGACCACGACTACCGGGCGGACCGCGCGGCCGCGGGCCGTCCACGGAAGGGCCAGGAGACCGATGGCCGACAGTGGGAAGCCCGGCAGGAGCAGGACATTGCCGAAGTTGTGGGCGAGCCCTTCGACGCGCATCTCGAGCAACCGGGCCGGCCCCACCGCAAGGTAGCGCGATAGGGTCGGCGGGTCGTTCCAGGCGAAGATGTCGAAGCCCGAGACCGAGAAAGCGTTCGTGACCGCCTGACCGGGCAACGGACTGCCGAACGTCGACCAGTTCCGAAGGGCCCACGGCGCGAACACGATGAGCGCCACGACCGCCACGATCGTGATCATCCGGACCTTGACGGGTCGCTCGATCCCGCGCGCGGCCACCACGAGGAGGACCCATGTCAGGGCGAGCCAAGCGGCCTCGTTGCGTGTCAGGGCAGCCACCCCCAGCAGGACACCGATCCCGAGCAGGCGCAGGTCGCTGAGACGGCCGTCATGAGGCTCGCGAAGCACGCGCGTCATCAACAGGCAGGCGCCCAGCACGAGGGCCGCGAACGTCATCGTCGAATCGGGGAGTGCCGAGTGCAGGACGAGCGGCAGGTAGACCGCCGAGGTGAGACCCGTCCCGAGGGCGATCGTCCGCGCGCGCACGGGCGCCATGCCGCGCTCCGCCGCGACATCGGCCGCGAGCCGCCACGCGAGCACCGGCACCGTCGCGCCGATGAGCACGCTCGAGACCTGCGCGGCCTGGAACGTCGGGCCGAGGACGAGCATCGGGATCGCGGCTAAGAATGTCGGGAGGGGCATCCAGACCTCGAACGCCGGTCGCGGGAAGATCAGCGGTGGCGTGCCGTAGCTCCACAGCGCATCCGACACGAGCCCGCGGCCCTCGACCAGATTCCGCGCCACGCCGACGTAGTAGGCGGTGTCCTCCGGCTTGGGGAACACGACCTGACCGGCGAACACGGCGCGTGCCACGAGAGCGACCGCGAACAGGCCGAGGACGGACAGCCACGACTCGCGGCTCATGCCCCGGGCTCCACGGGATAGACAGCCAGGCGAAGGGGCGACCCCTCGGTCAGGATCGGCTCGCCGAGCCACGACGGCCGTGTCGTGCCATCGAGGACGGGGGCCATCGACTTGACGCTGTCGTCGCGATCGAGTACCAGCCAGCGGATGTCGTATGCGCGCGCGACCTCGTGGATCACGTCCTGGGGATCGTTGACCAGCACCACGCCGCCGCGGCCCGACCAGTACTTCGTCCCGGCGGCATCGATCGACATCACCCGATCCGTTGACGCCGCGCCCGCGGCGTCCAGCGCCTCGGCGACGCGCACGAACCTGGCCCGGCTCTGGTCCCACACGCCGTGGACGAATCCCGACCCGACCGCCGCAGTCCCGACCGCGAAGACGATGGCTGCGCCAGTAAAGGCCACCGTGGCCGACTCTGCGTGCCACGTCGGTCGGCGCGCGGCGACCCACGCCACTGCGATCGCGATCCCCTCGAGGGCGAGGATGTAGGAATGCGGCGCGAGCGCGACTGCCGAATGGATGAACGTGCCGCCCGGGACGTGGATCGCGCTTACCAGGGTCGAGAACCCGAACAGGAGGGCGGCATAGAGGAAGTACGGCCCGAAGTCGAGGGAACGCCGCCGCGACCACCCGCCGATGACCATGAACGGTGCGAGGACGAACCCCGCGACCAGCGTCACATAGACCATGACCGCCGCCACGAGGCCGCCGATCCGGCTGGCGATGAGAGGGCCGATGCCCATCCCGAGCAGGTGGTCGAGCGTCGCCGGGATCGAGATGCTGTTCCACTCGGCGATGTCGCGGATGAAGAAGACTTTGCCCGACGCCGTGGACGGCGAGATGGACCCGAACACCGCGAGCTGGCGCAGCCACCACGGAGCCATGACCAGGACGAACAGCCCGACGCACGCCACCGCGGCGGACCACGGGATGACGCGACGATGCCAGCGATCCCAGATGAAGGCGATCCCGAGCGCGGCGAGGATCAGGAGCCCGTCATTGCGTGACAGTGTCGCGAACCCTGCCAGGAGACCTGCCGCCCACATCGACCTCGGCAATCCCTTAAGTGCACGGGCGCCCATCCACAGCGCCCCGGCCGCCAATGGCTGGAACAGCGAGAAGTTGTCGGGCTGGGACATGTAGACCGCCGACAACACCGGAATGGCGACGAGGACTCCGGCACCCACGGCGACCTGGTTTCGAGCCCCGGCGTCGCGAGCGATCGCCCAGGTCATCGGTGCCGCCACCGCGCCGATGAGTGCGAACGGCAGCGCGGAGGCCCATGCGGTGGTGCCGAGGACGGCCAGGAACGGCACCTGCACGAGCGATGCCAGGGGCATCCAGTGGGCGTTCGAGGGGATCGGCAGCGTGGGGTGCGGCGGGATCGCGCCACCCACCTCCGGGAAGATCCAGATCAGATCGATGCTGAAGCCCTGGCCGGCCTGGAGCGCACGGGCGACGTCGACGTAATAGAAGGAATCGGGGTACGCGGGGTCGGGGAAGTGCCAGATCAGCACCAGCCGGACGAGCAGGGCGAGCCCGTATAGGACGATAGGGATACGCACGGCCGGTGCAGCGTAGCACCGGGTCCTGGTCCTTCCGACCGGTACGAACGGGCTAATCGGAGAGCTGCCGGTGGCAGTACGCCACAGCGGGATCCGGCGGCTGGAGAGCCCTAAGCCGCCTCTGCCAGGGCCGGTCGACCCATACCATCGAGGCGCTCGACGGTGGTCCGCGATGGCCTTCTCCGGCGGCGCCCGAAGGGCTGCTCCACATATCGAGCGAGGCCGCGCAGGCCGGCGAGCGAGGGCGACCATTCCACGCTGGCGCGTCCATCGGGTCGTAGGTGGGTGGCGAGCGGCAAGACGGGCGGACCTTCCGTCGTCGGGGTAAGTCTCGCCACTCGCTCCGCACGACCATCGGGCGACCGTTCTGCTCGGTCGTGCGGTAAGCCCTCACAGGCTCATGCCCCCCATTCGGCCGGCGCAGTGTCCGACACGCGATGTGGCACTCGCAAGACCAAATCCGCCAGACTGCCCATCCCGGGTAGAACTTCTGGTGCATCGACGCGATAGTCCCCCACGGTCGAGACTCGCCGCCATGGCTGATGGCATGTGGGCAGTCCTGGGCGCGACCGTGACGTTGATCGCGGGCTACGCGACTGCGTGGCTCGTCCGGCACGAGCTGGCGGTCCGCCGGTTCCGCGGGCAGGCACAGCAGGCGGGGTCAGGCGACCGGCGCTGACGAGGCTCGTCCCTCGACCTCCGACCGACCTACGATGACCGCGTGAGACCCCGCGAGACGCTCGCCTGGATCGTCCTCGCGCTCCTCTTCATCGACCTGACGTTCTTCAGCGGCGCCTCCAACTTCCTGGCGGCCCCCCAGTCGCGCATCCTCAATCAGGTCCTGGTCCTCGGTGCGGTGGTCGTGGCCGGGGTCGTCGCTGTTCGTCGTCGCTCTGACCTGCGGTCGCCGCTCCTGCTGCCCGGCGCGGCCTGGGTGGCGGCAGTCGCGATCGCGACGCTCACGAGCCAACGGCCCGCGGCGAGCATCGAGGCGCTCGCCCTCCTCCTGCTCTGTGCCCCGGCCTATCTCGTGGTCAAGGCGGTGCTCGCGGACCCAGCCCTTCGGCCGCGGATCGACTGGCTGATCATCGTGTCGACGACTGTGTTCGTCGTCGCGTATCTGCTCCAGGCGCTCACACAGTGGGCGTCGTGGTGGTCGATCGCGGGCCCATCGATCCCACCGCTCCGCCCCGGCGACGTCGGACTGACCGTGGGCACAGTCAACGCGGTCGCGCTGTACGTCGAGCTGCTCGCACCCATCGCCGTCTGGCTCTCCTGGGTGCGCTGGCGGTCCCGACCATTCAGCATCGGGCTTGCGGTCCTCGCGGCTTTCGCCCTGCTCGTGACCGGTTCACGCGGTGCCTGGCTCGGGACGATCGGGGGCGCCGTGGTCCTCGGTGTCCTTGCCTGGCGCAGCGGGCGTGTCTCGATCCCGCGACGGCTGCGTTCCCGGGGAGGGTCGGTCCTCGTGATCGCACTGGGACTGCTGGGCGTGCTGCTCCTGCCGGCTCTGGTCGGGCGGATGCTCAGTGGCGACGCCGGGCGGGTCGAGCTGTGGTCGGCGGCGTGGTCGATGTTCACCGGCTCGCCGATCACGGGCGTCGGCCCGGGCGCGTGGCCAAGCCTTCGGGCGTCGACGCCGATCTCGGATGACAACCTCGCCGTCCTGGCGACCAGTCACAACAGCGTCCTGCAGGTCCTCGCCGAAACGGGGGTGATCGGTGCCCTCGCCGCTGCCTGGCTGGTCGTCGCGATCTGTCGCCTGGCGTGGCGCGCGGTCGGGCAGGCCGCGGACGCGAATGGGCGAGTGACGGCACTCGTGGCTTCGGCGAGCCTGGCGGCGGCCGGGCTCCACTCCGTGGTCGACATGCAGTTCCACCTTCCAGCGGTCGTGCTCCTCGTCCTGCACCTGGTGGCCCGACTCGAACTGGTCGCCTGCGTCGATCACTCCCGCCAAAATCCTGC
>DASTIG010000202.1:0-6280 GCA_035717785.1 Candidatus Limnocylindrales bacterium | reverse complement strand
GAGGCCGGTTTCCGTGAGCACGAGCTGCCGGTCTGGGAGGACCTCAAGCAGCGCGGACTGCTGATCGCGGCGACGTTGAACCGGCTCGACATCTCATCCCGGCCGGTCGCCGGCGCGGTCCAGTACATGGTGGCCGTGATCTTCGCGTCGGGCGAGGGCCATCACGTGCACGACTCGCATCCCGGGTTCGCCGCCTGGAACGAGATCGCCGACACGTACCAGACCGGCGAACCGATGGCGTTCGGCGGCGAGACCGTCGTGAAGCTCGGGATCGACGGCGCCTAAGCCGCCGGCAGCAACGCGCAGGTGAGGGCCTCCGCCAGCCACGCCTCGTAACGCTCCACCGACCAGCCGCGTCGCGTCACCAGCATGTCGAACACGGCGATCGACGTCAGGCTCCAAAGCACATCCGTCGCGTGCTCGATCGATATATCCGTGCGCAGTGCACCGCGCCCGCCGAGCATGCCGACGAACCTCCCCTGCCCCGCCAGCCGACTCGCTTCGATCTCGTCCCACAGGGCCCGCATGTCCGCGTCCGAACCGGCCGCCGCTGCGAGGGCTCGCAGGAGTGGCCCCGATCGACGATGGATCCCCGGCTGGGTCGCCGCGTACATCGCGATCTGGCGCCGCGGATCCGGCTCCTCGATGATGGCCTTGATCGCCGGTCGCTCCTCGACCGGCGTGTCGGACCGGGTCGAGCCCCCAGCGACCGCGGCATCGATGACTGCCTTGAACAGCCCCGCCTTGCTGCCGAACGCCCGATAGATCGTCTCGACGACGACGCCTGCTTCGCTGGCGATGACTGGCATCGATACGCCGGCGTAGCCACGCTCGCGGAACAACGCGCCGGCGGAGGCCAGGATGTCTCGTCGTGTCTGGGCGGCCTGCTCGGCGCGCCGGGTCGATCGATATGGGCGCCGGGGCTTGACAGTCTCGTTCATTTCATGAGAATGATACTTGCACCAATACAGGTGGAGTCTACTCGATGGTACCAACCAGGAGGGATCCGATGACCGCCGACATCAAGGCCAAGGCGCGCCGCACGTTGGAGGAGATCTTCCCGGCGCTCGACGTCGACGGCCTTGCCGAGGTCACGGACAAGGACGTGGTCCACCACGGCGCACGGCCCGACGAGCCGGCCGGTATCGAAGGCGTCAAGCGGACGATGCTGTGGCTCGCCAGCGTCTTCTCCGACCAACGCTGGGAGATCCATCACGTGATCGCCGAGGGCGACATGGTCGTGGTGCATGCCACCCATCACGGTCGCCACATCGGCGATCTCATGGGTCTGCCGCCGACGGGGCGCGAGGTGGCGTACGACTACGTCCACATCCTGCGGTTCCGCGACGGCAAGGCTGTCGAGCACTGGAGCGTGCACGACTCGACGACCCTGATGCGTCAGCTCGGCGTCATCGAGGATCGTCCCGCCGCCCAGCCCGTTGCCGCGGGCTAAGACTTCCGCTGGGAGGTCCAGGCCGGGTCGGGGCCGGCGAGCCACTCGGTGTCGAACCGGCCCGCCCCGTGGATCGCGGTCAGTCGCAGCTCGCCGGAGCCGGTATTCGTGAATCCGTGCGCCTCACCCGGCGGGCTGACGACGACATGACCGCCATCGACGACGACCGTGTTCTCGCCGATCTGGAAAGTCGCCTGGCCCGACTGGACGATGAACACCTCGCTGTACGGGTGTCGGTGGAGCTTCGGACCGACACCCGGCTGCGAGTGGACGAGGATCACGCAGAACGGGACCTCCCCGTGCTCCGCGCCGACGAACTCATGCGAGTGCTCGCTGTGGTCGAGGTCGTCGAACGAGACGATATGGCCAGAGGGTCGGTCGTCGCGCGCCATCGCCGGGATGGTATCCCGGCGGAGTCGGCTCAGCGGCGTGGTGGCGTGAGCTTGTAGCGCTCGATGACGTCGGGCAGCCACGCGGGTTCGGCGAAGGGCATGCCGTATCTGCCGGCGATCTCGCCGATCTCCGTCGGGTCCGGTCGCCGCACGTCTGTGATCTCGACGAGGTCACGGAAGAAGCGCTCGAAGCCGGCCGGGCTGATGACCTCGATCATCCGCGCCGGGGTCGAGCCTGCATTCCACATCGCGTGGACCTGGCCGCGCGGCTTGATGATGTAGCCGCCCGGACCGAGTACGACCTCGTCGTCCTCTGAACGGAAGCCGATCTCGCCCTCGAGCACGATCGAGTACTCGTCCTCGAGCGTGTGGATGTGCGGCGGCACGAGTGCACCGACCGCGAACGGGTGCTCGACGATCGACAGGGCGCCGCCGGCGTCCTCGCCGTCGATCTTGAAGACGACACCGACGCCGGGCGCCAAACCTCCGGCTCGACCCTCACCGGGCTGGACAACCTTCAATCGCGCCCCGACTTCCGCGTGCTGGACCGCCATCGTCGCCTCCTCGTAAATCGAGTGAACAGACATGTATACTGAACGTTGACGTCGGCGATGTCAATATCGAGTGCACACATGCGTTCAACGAAATCGAGACCCTACCGGATGGCCCGGCGCGCTGAGCTCGTGGATCAGACTCGCGAGCGCATCACCTCGGCGACGGCTCGGCTCCACACGTCGATCGGGCCGGCGAATACCTCGGTCGCTGCGATCGCGGAGGAGGCTGGGGTCACCCGCCTCACCGTCTACCGCCATTTCGCCGATCTGGACGTCTTGTTCGAGGCGTGTCGTGCGCACTGGCGCGCCGAGAACCCACCACCGGACATCAGCGCATGGACCGGCATCCCTGACCTGGAAGCGCGAGCTCGGACCGCGCTGACCCGGCTGTACGGCTGGTATCGGGACCACGCCGACGAGCTCTTCCCGATCTACCGCGACATGTCGACGATGCCCGACTCCTCGCAGGAGCGGATGCGGGCCGAGAATCGCCGGCTCGGCGAATTGCTCGTCGGGGATGGGGCGCCGATCGGGACCGGTGGACGCCGGCTCCGCGCGGCGGCGCGTCATGTCCTGGACTATCGAACCTGGCGGTCCCTCGCCATCGACCAGGACCTGCGCGACGCGGATGTCGTCGAGATCGGCGTCGCTCTCCTCAAGACACTCGCGACGCCGAAGACACGCTAGGGTCGAACAGTCACACCCAGAACGTGTCGTGCCGGAGCATGAAGGCGGCACGCTCGTCGTCGGCCATCGTCAGGCCCTCCGAGACACGCGCGAGCGTCTCGAAATAGTCCTCGCGCGGGGCGCCGGGGGCGAAGAGGATCAGCATCGACGCGTCCTGGCCCGACTCATTTCGGAACCCGTGGATCCCGCCTTCCGGCACGTACAGGAAATCGCCCGGCTTCGTGTCGAGCCACGTCGTGCCATCGAACAGGCGGATCGAGCCCGAGATGACGAAGAATGCCTCGGAGATCGTCCGGTGGAAGTGCGGATCCGGCCCGCTCGGCACGGCCGACATGTTCCATCGGAACAGCCCGAACAGCCCGCCGGTCGACTCGTCGGTGGCGAGGTACTCGGCCGTGCCGCCGTTCTTGTAGCGCACCTCGGGTGCCGCGCCCGCGGGGCGCAATCGGGCGCTCACCAGGCCCGTGTCGCCGTCGTACTTCGGGGGTGGGTAGGACATCCTCCGAAGCCTACCGGATGGCGGCGAGGGACTCCGAGGGCATCAGCCGGGTGGTTCCTCGTCGCTGTGGACCGCCAGGATGTTCCCGGCGGGATCGCGGAACCAAGCGATCGTCGGGCCGTCCCCGCCTCGCGCGATGCCCTTCTCGTCCTGGTCGAAGCCGTCGAACCGGGCCATCTCGACGCCCGATCGGACCAGCTCATCAACGGCCGAATCGACGTCGGGCACGGGGAAGTTGAGCACCGTGTAGGTTGCAGGGACGAAGTCGTCCTTCGCGTAGATGAGGACGCGCTTGTCGCCCCCGAGGCGCAACTCCAGGAGCTGGCCCTCGTACAGGTCGTTGACGTCGATGCCGAGCGTGTCGCCGTAGAACCGCTTCTCGGCGGCGATGTCCTTGGCGGCGAAGCCCGAGTAAGCCTTTGTGGTGGCCAGCATGAACTACCTCCATTCGTAGCCACTCGATCCTAGACTCGGAGCAATTACGTCGACATCAACAGCCGTGTACGGCTCGATGGCCGCTGCCTACCTCCCCTGCTCAGCTCTCGGTGACGACGACGAGCTTGTCGACGGCCGATTCGGCGCCCCACAGCTCGCCCGGTCTGCCAAGCAGCTGGCGCACGGCCGCGTCCGCGTTCGGCAGCTCGATCGATTCGAACCGCTCGGTCGCCGGATCGAATCGGACGATCGCGTTGGCTCCGAAGTCGGTCAGCCAGACCATGTCGCGGTCATCGACGTACACGGCGTAGGCCTGCGGATCGTCGCCGGGCAGCAGCCATTCCTTCCACACGCCGGTCGACGGGTCGTAGAGACCGAGCTGGCCGGCGTTCCACTCGGCCACCCAGATCCGGCCGGTCGAGTCGGACCAGACCCGTCGCGCGCCCTGCTCCGACGTCGGCGGTTCGACGACCGTTGCGGCGCCGGTCTCGCGATCTATCCGGGCGATGTGGCTGCCGGCGAGTGAGGCGTACCAGACATCGCCAGCGGGCGTGGCTGCGATGCCGTACGGACCGCGGCCGTCTGGGTCGTCGAAAACGGCGATCTCACCGGTCGCCGGATCGAGGCTCCCGTAGACCCCACCCTGCCCAGTGAACCAGAGTGTGCCGTCACCATCGAACGCGGCGGTGTTGAGATTGGCACCCTTGCGGTCGGCGGGCAGCGGGTACGCCTTCACCTCGCTCGTCGCCGGGTTGACACGGACGATCGCGTCGAGGCCGCTGTCGGTGATCCATGGCGCGCCATCGGGACCGACGATGACGCCGTGCGGCGACGAACCGCTGCCGAGTGGGATCTCGCGGATCGTGCCGGTTGCCGGGTCGAGGTAACCCAGCATGCCGACGTGCTGGCCCGTGTACCAGACACCGCCGTCGGCGGCCGGGGCGACGTCATGCGGGTGCGATCCGGGTGGGACGTCGAACTCTCGGATCATGAGGACCGGATCCGCCGCCGGCGATGCGGGTGGGACGTCGGGTGTCGCGACGGGCGCCTGCGTCGGGCTGGGCGGGAGGGTACCGGGCGGGCCCGGGCTGCTCGCGGGCGCGCACGCCGTCACCAGAACAGCGATAAGCGGCGCGGCCGCGAAGCGTGTTCGCATGCCGGCCAGTCTGCCCGCGCCGGTTCGATGCGTCCAACACGAGACATGAGGAAGCCGAGCGTCGGGTCCGACGCTCGGCTCGGGTTCTCTGGAAGGGGTAGCTATGCGATGGTCGGGCGGGCCCAGTCGTCGCCGATGCGATCGCGGGAGTCGGTGCCCTTGCGGAGGGCGACGACATCGAGAAGGACCAGGCTTCCGAGGACGGTCGCGATGATCGTGAAGAGCTCCATGTCGATCTCCTTGTTTCTGCCTGTGGGTTTCAGTTCGTTGGCACCATCGTGACGCCAGACTGGTCATCTGGTAAGGTCCGCTACGATGCCCAGAACGAGGACCAGATTCCCGACCGAGCTCCTCGTCGAGCTCCGCCGCGAGGACCCGATCCCGCTCCATCGGCAGCTCGAACAGGAGCTGCGCGGGGCGATCCGACTGGGCCGACTGACCCCTGACACCGCTCTCCCGTCGACCCGCGTGCTCGCGGAACAGCTCGACCTGTCGCGGGGCGTCGTCGTCGAGGCGTACGAGCAACTCGTGGCCGAGGGCTATCTCACGAGCCTGCCCGGCGGCGCGACACGAGTCGCGACCCGCGCGACCGTCGCGGCCACCGAGCGCCCGCTCGCCACCCCGACCCAGGACATCCGAATCGATTTCGGGTACGGCCGGCCTGACGTGTCGCAGTTCCCCCGCCAGGTCTGGCTCCGCTCGCTGCGACGCGTCCTCGTCGAGGCGCCGAATGATCGCCTGATGTACCTCGACCGGAGAGGCGCGGAGGAGCTCCGAACGGCCCTCGCCGCCTACCTGAACCGGGTGCGCGGGACCGCCGCCGACGCCGAGCGCATCGTGATCTGCAACGGCTTCGCGCAGGCCATCGACCTCATCGTCCAGCTCGTCAAGGCTCGCGGCGGCCGAAGGATCGCGGTCGAGGATCCGGGCGACACGGACGGCCGTGTCGCTGTCCGTCGCCACGGGCTCGAGACCGTCCCGATCCCGGTCGATGACGGCGGCATCTCGATCGAGGCGCTCCGTCGCTCGGGGGCCGACGCCATTTTCCTGACGCCGGCCCACCACTACCCGACAGGGGCCGTGATGGCCCCGGACCGGCGTGCC